>CAKPXD010000010.1 GCA_934201655.1 uncultured Streptococcus sp.
CACTTACATGATGGGATTTGAAGAAAGCTTCGGTTACTTGATTAAGCCATTCGTACGTGATAAAGATGCTATCCAAGCCGTTCTTGTCGTTGCTGAACTTGCTGCCTACTATCGCTCTCGTGGTTTGACTCTTGCTGACGGTATCGAAGAAATCTACAAAGAATACGGCTACTACGCAGAAAAGACAATCTCTGTTACCCTTTCAGGTGTCGATGGTGCTGAACAAATCAAAGCGATTATGGCTAAATTCCGCAACAATGCTCCAAAAGAATGGAACGCAACAGAAATCACAATCGTAGAAGACTTTAAAGCACAAACTTCCACTGCCGCTGATGGTACTGTAACAGCCTTGACTACTCCTCCAAGTGATGTCTTGAAATACACACTTGCGGATGGTTCATGGATTGCCGTTCGTCCTTCCGGTACTGAACCAAAAATCAAGTTCTACATTGCCGTTGTTGGTGAAAACAATGAAGATTCACAATCTAAGATTGCTAATATCGAAGCTGAAATCAATGCTTTTGTAAAATAACAACTTAAAAAGATGAGATGGTCTATCTCATCTTTTTTCGTATCAAATCTAAGCATTTTTAAAGACTTTATGGCATACTAGATTTAAAAGAAAGCGAGGAAAACTCATGGAACAATTTTTAGAAAATATTAAAGATCTTGAAGTGACAACTGTTGCGCGTGCGCAAGAAGCTCTTGATAAAAAAGAAACTGCTACATTCTTTATCGGTCGCAAAACTTGCCCTTACTGCCGTAAATTTGCTGGCACATTGGCTGGTGTGGTAGCTGAAACCAAAGCACACATCTATTTCATCAATAGTGAAGAACCAAGTCAACTTGAAGCACTGCAAGATTTCCGTTCACGCTATGAAATCCCTACTGTACCAGGTTTTGTTCATGTTGAAAATGGAGAGATTAAGGTTCGTTGCGACTCTTCTATGTCAGCTCAAGAAATCAAAGATTTTGCTGGCTTGTAAAAAGCATAATAAAAAGAAGGCATTTGCCTTCTTTTTTATATATCTGTCAATGGAGTTGCAGTGTCTGGAGACGTATCGTAAACTTGAAAATCTACTCCTACACCGAGATCTGCTTGAGCTAGCTGATTGACCATGGTCATGTGGGCTAGCTCCTTGATATTATTCTCTTTAGATAGATGTCCTAGGTAAATCTTCTTGGTACGATTTCCAAGTGTACGAATCATGGCATCTGCACCATCTTCATTTGATAGGTGGCCAAGGTCAGACAGGATGCGTTGCTTGAGTCGCCAAGCATAAGATCCTGCTCTCAGGATTTCCACATCATGATTAGACTCAATCAAGTAACCATCTGCATTCTCGACAATGCTAGCCATACGATCACTAACATAGCCTGTATCCGTCAGCATAACAAAGCTCTTGTCATCCTTCATAAAACGATAGAATTGGGGAGCAACTGCATCATGGCTAACTCCAAAACTCTCAATGTCGATATCTCCAAATGTTTTAGTTTTTCCCATTTCAAAGATATGTTTTTGAGAAGAATCAACATTGCCTAGATACTTACTATTTTCCATGGCTTGCCAGGTCTTTTCATTTGCGTAAAGATCCATGCCATACTTACGGGCCAAAACACCAACACCGTGGATATGGTCAGCATGTTCATGCGTTATCAAGATAGCATCCAAATCCTCTGGTTTACGATTGATTTCACCCAACAAACTTGTGATCTTTTTACCGGATAAGCCTGCATCTACTAAAATCTTTTTCTTAGGGGTTTCTAGATAGAAGGAATTTCCACTAGAACCCGATGCTAAAATACTATATTTAAAGCCTGTTTCACTCATTCTAGTCTTCTACTTCATCCTCCCATACTTCTTCTTTCACAGCATCATTATCATAAGGAAGAACAATGGTAAAGGTTGAACCCTTGCCATATTCACTCTTGGCCCAGATAAATCCATTGTGTTGCTTGATGATTTCTTTTGCTATGGCAAGACCTAAACCAGTCCCACCTTGGGCACGACTTCTAGCCTTATCAACCCTGTAGAAACGGTCAAAAATCTTCGGTAAATCTTCTTTAGGAATTCCAAGTCCTTGATCAGAAATGGATAAAATCATCTGGTCATCAGTGGTTTTCATGCTAACCGTAATTTTCCCACCATCAGGGGAATACTTGATGGCATTGTTAAGAATATTATCGATTACCTGAGTCATCTTGTCTGTATCAATTTCAATCCAGACCGATGTAATTGGATAATCACGAACCAACTCGTATTTCTTTTCTTGATCCTGGGCTCGTATCTTATCGAAACGGTTTAGGATAAACGTAATGAAAGCTGTAAAGTTAATCAATTCAACATCTAAATGGCTAGTTGCATTATCAATACGCGAAAGATGCAAGAGGTCCGTCACCATTCGCATCATACGGTTGGTCTCATCTAAAGATACTTTGATAAAATCAGGAGCAACAGGTTCATATAATGCACCCTCATCCAAGGCCTCAAGATAAGATTTTACACTGGTCAATGGAGTTCGCAATTCATGACTAACGTTTGAAACGAATAGTCTTCTCTCGCGTTCTTCTTTTTCCTGCTCAGTTGTATCGTGAAGCACAGCAACAAGTCCTGAAATAAAACCTGATTCTCTCCGAATTAAAGCGAAGCGTACACGCAAACTAATATACTCCCCATTTACATTTTGGGAATAAATCATCATTTCAGGACTTTGCGTAATCAAGTCTCTGAGTTCATACTCATCTTCAATCTTGAGCAACTCTAAAATGTTTTGATTGAGCGCGTCATCACTTTCGACTCCAAGTTGTCTTTTAGCCATATCATTAATCATAGTGATTTGACCACGACGATTTGTTGCAAGAACCCCATCAGTCATGTATGATAGGATACTATGCAATCTTTTACTTTCCTGCTCAAGGTTTTCCTGAGTTAGACGAATAACTTCAGACAAATCATTTAGATTATTGGTAATATTGGTTATTTCAGTATTCCCCTGCATATCTAATACCTGAGAATAATCACCAGCAATTAAATCTTTAATCTTTTGATTTAACTGTTTGAGTCGAATATTATCTCTTCGGCCTTCAAGCAAGAGAAAGCTAACAAGCATAATAAAACCAATTAATATGAGTACAAAGACGAAATCTCTGGTTAAAATTGTTTGTTTAATTATATCAATCATTATTTCTCATATAATAACCCACACCACGACGAGTTAAGATATATTCAGGTCTACTTGGTGTGTCTTCAATTTTCTCACGTAGACGTCTAATGGTAACGTCGACAGTACGAACATCACCAAAATAATCATAACCCCAAACAGTCTCAAGGAGATGTTCACGGGTAATAACTTGACCAAGATGAGAAGCTAAGTGATGCAACAACTCAAACTCTCTGTGAGTTAAGTCCAATTCTTCTCCATATTTTTTGGCTACATAAGCATCTGGAAGAATCTCTAAATCCCTAATTTGAAGACTTTGAAATTTAGTATCTTCCTCTTGGTTGTCAACTGCAACTAACTCCGTACGACGAAGAAGAGCCTTCACACGCGCTTGTAGCTCACGGTTTGAAAATGGCTTGGTCACATAATCATCCGCACCAAGTTCAAGACCAATAACCTTGTCAAACTCACTATCTTTTGCCGAAAGCATGATAATTGGAACACTACTTGTCTTGCGAATTGTTTTAGCCACTTCAAGACCATCAATTTCTGGAAGCATCAAATCCAAGATAATAATATCTGGTTTCTCAGCTTCAAACAAATCGATGGCTTCGCGTCCATTAAAGGCTGTAACAACCTCATAACCTTCCTTGGTCATATTAAATTTAATAATATCTGAGATTGGTTTTTCATCATCTACAATCAATATTTTTTTCATATAGTCACCTTTTTCCTTATATCAATTATACCAAAAAAATGGAAAGAAGACACGAAAGACTGGTATTATCCTATCTTTTTAAATATGCTTGCCAAATTTTTTGTTGAGGTTTTGCTAGTGGATAGAGGTCAAACTCTTCAGGAGTTAACCAAACTACCTCTTTATCAAAATATTCTTTGCTATCAACTACTTGCCCGGATAGGATTCGTACATGCCACTTTCGATGGCTAAAGATATGTTTGACTTCTTCGAAATGACTATCCTGCCACTCAACTTCTAAATCATAATCCTGCTCAAAACTTTCTTGTGGTGATGGCCCAAGTTGAATAGATGATTCAGCTACCTGATTAAAGAGATTTAATTCCTCTTGATTCTTTGAAAATTCATAAACCTCAATCAAGGGAAAATGCCAAAATCCAGCTAGTAACTTTTCACTTTCATTCTTTTCTAGTAAAAACTGTCCTTTAGCATTTTGAACAACTAAAGCATTAAGATAGACGGGAACTTGCTTTTTCTTTGGCGCTTTAATGGGATAGCGATCCATTGTTCCATTTTGATAGGCAGCACTAAACTCTTTTACTGGACTATCTTCTGGTCTCGGATTAACGGGTGCCTCAATATCTGAACCCAAATCCATCAAGGCTTGATTGAAATCACCTGGACGTTCAGGATCAATTAAGATTTCCATCATAACTTGAAAAATTTTACGATTGCTGGGATTCCCTATATCGTGATTTACTTCAAATAAGCGAGCCAAAACACGCATGACATTCCCATCAACTGCTGGTTGTGGTAGATTAAAGGCAATACTTGAAATAGCTCCGGCTGTATAGGGACCTATCCCTTTCAAGCTTGAAATACCTTCGTAAGTTGAAGGAAATTCTCCATTAAATTCATTCATAATCTGCTGAGCCGCAGTTTGCATATTACGAACACGCGAATAATATCCAAGACCTTCCCATGCCTTTAATAAGCGTTCTTCAGGTGCATTAGCTAAAGTCTCTACAGTCGGAAACCATTCTAAAAAACGTTCGTAATATGGAATAACAGTATCAACTCTGGTCTGCTGTAACATGATTTCAGATACCCAGATATGGTATGGATTTTTACTTCTTCTCCAAGGTAAGTCCCGCTTATTTTCATCATACCAAGCTAAAAGTTTTTTTCGGAAAGATAGAATTTTCTCCTCTTCCCACATGGACACGCCATATTTCTCCAAATCTAACATATATCTAGTATAGCATATCCTTATAGGATACTCAAAAAATGAAAATTGTCCTTGTTTTAGTATCGACTCTCTTATCATGCCTGACTATCAGACATACTCTACTCTTTCTGTTATTTTCTATGATTTTTTGATATAATGACTCTTGAATGATTCTTTAAAAGGAGATATCCATGCGTTTTAATCAATTTAGTTATTATCCCGTTACAAACCAACAAGCTTTACAGGAATTATCCTGTCTTGGGTTCAAGATCGACCCTGCGCTTTCAACTAAAGAACAGTTTGAAGCTTTTGTTAGAACTTATTTTTTCAATTACAAAAATACGGATTATCCCCTCTCAACTTTAGCGGTTGACAAGGAGACTGACCTGCTCACTTTCTTCAATTCTGATCGTGAATTAACTTCAGAAATTTTCTATACTGTTGCCTTTCAGTTGCTTGGATTCAGCTACCTTATAGACTTCGAAGATGGTCTAGCTTTTCATAAAGAAACGGCATTCCCTATTGTATACGGAGATTTGATTGACAATCTCTATCAACTCCTTAACACGCGCACTAAAAAGGGAAATACCTTGATTGATCAGCTAGTTAGTGATGGTCTTATCCCTGAGGACAATGATTACCACTACTTCAATGGAAAGAGTTTGGCTACTTTCTCAACTAACAATGTTATTCGTGAAGTTGTTTATGTGGAAACTCGTATTGATTCTGATAATGATGGTCTACCTGATTTAGTCAAAGTTAGCATCATCCGTCCGACTTACAATGGCAAAATTCCAGCAGTCATGACTGCAAGTCCTTACCATCAAGGAACCAATGATAAAGCTAGTGATAAGGCCCTTTACAAAATGGAAGCTGAACTAGAAGTCAAAGAACCACACGAGATTAGCTTAGAAGAGCCAAGTATTAGTTTTATTGAGCCAGTTGGCCAAGCAGACTTCGTTCCAGAAGCTGAAGAAAAACTCACTCATATCAATAGTAGCTACACACTTAACGACTACTTCCTTACAAGAGGATTTGCAAATATCTACGTATCTGGTCTTGGTACAAAGGATTCTCAAGGTCAGATGACTAATGGTGACTACCGACAAGTTGAAGCCTATAAAAATGTCATTGATTGGCTCAATGGCCGTTGTCGCGCCTTTACAGACCATAGTCGTGAACGCCAAGTCAAGGCTGACTGGTCCAACGGTAAGGTAGCAACTACTGGTCTTTCTTATCTAGGAACAATGTCTAATGGTCTTGCTAGCACAGGAGTTGATGGTTTAGAGGTCATCATTGCTGAAGCCGGTATTTCTTCTTGGTACAACTATTACCGAGAAAATGGTCTGGTAACAAGCCCTGGTGGCTATCCAGGGGAGGACTTCGATTCATTAGATGAATTAACTTATTCTCGTAATCTCTTAGCTGGTGACTATATTCGTGGAAACGAGGCTCATAAAGATTCTATAGAAGAACTCAAGAAAAATCTAGACCGTAAAACTGGAGATTATAACCAATTTTGGCATGACCGCAACTACCTACTCAATGCCCAAAAGGTTAAGGCTGAAGTTGTCTTTACTCACGGTTCACAAGACTGGAATGTAAAACCACTTCATGTCTATCAAATGTTCAATGCTCTTCCAAGCAATATTAAAAAACATCTCTTTTACCATAACGGCGCCCATGTTTATATGAACAACTGGCAGTCTATTGATTTCCGTGAATCCATGAATGCCCTTTTGACACAGAAATTATTGTGTCAAAGCACTAACTACCAACTTCCAAGTGTCGTTTGGCAAGACAATACTGCTCCTCAAACTTGGCTGTCACTTGAAGATTTTGGAAATCAAACTGACCATAAAACTTTCTCTTTAGGTACTGAGGAAGCTGTCATTGAAAATCATTACCAAGATTCTGACTTCGAACGATTTGGAAAAACTTACCAAACCTTTAACAATGAACTTTATCAAGGTAAAGTCAATCAGATTACCATTGATCTTCCAGTGACTGAAGATCTTCATATCAATGGTCGTGTTAAACTAAACCTTCGTCTCAAGTCAAGTACCAATAAAGGGCTTCTCTCTGCTCAACTTCTCGAACTTGGTCAAAAGAAATACCTTCAACCTTATCCTGGAGTCTTGGCTGCTCGTACGATTGATAATGGACGATACCATATGCTGGAAAACCTTTGTGAACTACCATTTAGTCCAAATGCTCAACGTGTTATTACCAAAGGCTACCTCAACCTCCAAAATCGTCATAATTTATTAAAAATTGAAGAAGTTAAACCAGATGAATGGATGGAATTCCAATTTGAACTCCAACCAACAATTTACAAACTTAAAGAAGGCGATACTCTCCGTCTCGTTCTTTATACTACTGATTTTGAAATTACTATACGTGACAATACTAATTATCAATTAACTGTAGACCTTGCGCAATCTAGTCTTGAAATCCCAAATCAAAAATAGTTAGAAAACCAGAAAACCCGTGATACAAATATCACGGGTTCTTTTATTCTTATTTTTTTTCTTCGGCTTGTTTCTTCATTCTCGCAAGTCTCAATGAACGATTGGGATTGAGACGATTAAAAAGTTCTTCTAATTTCTTTTCATTCCAGACGTCTGCAGCAGAAACAAAATTTCCATCAGCATCTCGGAAAGATATTGGTTTATCACCCATAGCTATCTCCTAGTCTACAAATTCAAACTCAAATTTTCCAATACGGACAAGGTCGCCGTCCTTAGCGCCACGAGCACGAAGAGCTTCGTCAACTCCCATACCACGCAACTGACGCGCAAATTTCATGACAGACTCATCACGATCAAAGTTAGTCATATTAAAGAGTTTCATGAGTTTTTCACCTGAAAGAACCCATGTCGCATCATCGTCACGACCAATCTCAAATGGTTTTTCTTCTTCATCAAAGCCATAGTATGCTTCTTCTTCCATCTCTGACTCATCATAAAGAAGGAATTCTGGAGTCTTATCAAGAAGTTCAGCTGTTGCATCTAATAAAGGTGCAAGACCTTGCTTAGTCAAACCTGAAATCGGGAAAATTTGTGGTAATTCTTCAAACTCATCATAATTTGCAGCCAATTTTTTCTTGAACTCTTTAAGGTTTTCCTGACTTTCTGACATATCCATCTTGTTAGCAACAATGATTTGTGGACGCTCCATAAGACGAAGGTTATAAGATTCAAGTTCCTTATTGATTGCTAAATAATCCTCATAAGGATCACGTCCTTCACTAGCTGACATGTCAATGATATGAAGAATAACGCGAGTACGCTCGATATGGCGAAGGAACTGGGTCCCTAAGCCAACACCTTGGCTAGCACCTTCAATCAATCCAGGAAGGTCTGCAACAGCAAAGGATTCACCGGACTGGGTACGAACCATACCAAGATTTGGTACAATTGTCGTAAAGTGGTAGGCACCAATTTTTGGCTTAGCAGAGGTAATCACGCTAAGGAGTGTTGATTTACCAACAGATGGGAAACCAACCAAACCAACATCCGCAAGGATTTTAAGTTCTAACTGTAATTCACGTTCTTGACCAGGTTCTCCGTTTTCTGAGATTTCTGGCGCAGGATTTTTTGGTGTTGCAAAACGGATATTTCCACGTCCACCACGTCCACCATGAGCTACAATAAACTCTTGACCGTTCTCAATTAAATCAGTGATGACTTTTCCAGTCTCCGCATCACGCACAGTTGTCCCTTGAGGTACACGGACAATCAAATCCTCAGCTCCTCTACCATGCATTCCTTTTGTCATCCCTTTTTCACCTGATTGGGCCTTGAAATGACGATTGTAACGGAAGTCCATAAGGGTACGTAAACCTTCGTCTACAACGAAAACAACGTTACCACCACGTCCTCCATCACCGCCCCAAGGTCCACCGTTAGGGACATATTTTTCACGACGAAAAGCAACCATGCCATCGCCACCATTACCAGCCTTTACTTTAATCTTGGCTGTGTCTAAAAACATACTCATATTCTCTTCTCACTTTAAAAAGGGCTGGGAAAATCCCAGTCACCAACTATTTGAAATAAATCCTACAACTAGCAATTTAGAATCTACTAAATACACCAATTGCAGTCGCAAAAATACCGGCTAAAGTAACAAACAACATGATTAATACGACAAACATTGTAAGTTTTTCAAAGAATGTTTTTTTACGTTTACCATTATCACCGAATGCCATAATCTCTCCTTTATTATTTTTTTCTAATTTTAAAAATCATTTGATACAGATGTATCACAAACAAAAACACATCAGATTCCCTAATTTATATCTATCAAATTCGCATTTCCTCTCTATTAGTAATTTTCGAACATCTTATCAATAAAAGGCTCGAAAAATCCGCTTTACATTATTTTCTGAAGTTTTTCAAGCTGACCGCATATCCGATACTACTGAGAATCGATAGGATCGCGACAAACTCTACCAATAGAAACAATAGAGAGAAGGTATCCTGTCCAGAAAAAACCGTACTAAACAACCAATATAACAAGTCATTTAAGAAGGGAATATAGCCTAGAATCCAAATAAAGATTGGGGCATATCCAATCGTCCCTGCTATTAAAAACGTATTGGTCACTAATTTAGAGACTCTGTCATCGCCTCTATAATAAAGCTTACTCTTCAAAGCTACACAGGAAATCGCCAAATACGTACACAGTATTAGAATTAATATAGAACCAAACATCTGGCCATTTGCTCCGATTCCTGCCGCGAGTAATCCCACAGGAGATACCATTAAAAATGCTCCTCCAACAATGCCCACAAAAACACACCAGATTACCCATTTCTTACTTTGCATGTTCTCGTCTCCTTTAAGTGTTAGTCCTCAAATTTCCTTAGGCACATGGCATAATAAATGCCCCAGACAACGGATAAAATCGCTGATAGAAACATGAAACCGAGCGCACGTGCAAAGCCATCGCTTCCGTCGAACAAGGCATCCATTATCCAATCAATAAACCTGCTAATCATTGGAATATTTGCCAAGGCAATCAGTAAGGTTACAACGAATCCTACCCCGCTTGAAGCAACAAATAAATTCGCAATCACCTGATTCACACGTTCGTCTTTTTTATAATAGTAAGCACTTTTCAATGCTACGAAAAAGATAATGGCAAATGTCACTACTGCTAAAGTAAGAGACATCAGTGCCCCCGAACGACTAGCACCAATCGCAGCAGCCAATAACGCACATATAAAGAAGATCGATAAGGGCCCTCCTACAATACCTACCAGTGCACTGATTTTGGCCCATCTTTTATTTTTCATTATCTCAACTCCTTCAACGGACAAATCTATTTAATGAAATTTAATATCCCGCACCAGAAATCAACCCCAAATGAATCCCATTTCACCGATTTGAAGTTTCAAATCATTGAATATTATTAGTCTCTCTTTTACTCTAATCTTTTTCTTAAAATTCATTTGATACAGGAGCGATTGCCCACAAAATCAAGTAAGCAATAAGTCCTGCGCCATAACAGAAAGCCAAAACTCCCCAAATAACACGTACGATTGTAGGGTCAATATCAAAATAATGTGCTAAACCAGCGCATACACCACCGATTTTTTGATCTTTACCACTTCTCATAAATTTCTTTTGCATATTTTTATTTCCTTTCTTTGATTTGATTAATCATTTAAATATTTTCTTAAATTTCTTAATTGTTTTCTAGATGCCTTAAGCATACGCTTCGAACCTTTAACCGGCATAGTAACAGCCTGTTGCGGAATATAGAAGACTGTCTTTAAAATACGTTTTGTAACAGGTTCGTCAGCCCCTGTTTCTTTAGCAAAATTATTTGAAATAATGACGTCTAGATAAAATTCATGGACTCTTTTACCAAAATTCTCAGCTGATATTTCATATAATTTTTCAGACAAATGTTTTTCGTCCATTGGCGGTGTAGCAAGTAAGGCTTCAAGAATCGCTCCTGCCAAGTCTCTTTCCTCATAATAAAGGGTTCCGAACATTTTATCATTGATGAGATTATCCAAATAAGGATTACCATGGGCAATAACAGGTGTCTTACTAGCTAAACTTTCCAAATAAGTCAATCCCTGAGTCTCACTTGTAGAAGCCGATATGAAGAAATCAGCTGCCTTATAATAAAGTGCTGTTTCATTTGGCGGAATCATACCTGTAAAGATAACCGAATCTTGAATTTTTAAATCTTCTGCTTGCTCCTTAAGGTTGTCTAAATAAGGTCCATCTCCAGCTACAACCAGTTTAACATTTGGTTCTTCTTTTAGGACATCCGGTAAAGCTGTAAGAACTGCTTGAATATTCTTCTCGTAAGAAACTCGAGAAAGACTTAGAAGCATCTTTTCGTCTTGTTGGATCCCTAGTTTATCCCTTAAGTCACTAATGTGTTCAGGACCAATCTCAGGGCGTTCAAATTTGGCAAGCTCAATTCCAGTAGGAATAACACGCTTTTCAACTTTTACCTTATAGTCAGATAAAAGGTCGCGTACAATTTCACTCGGACAAATGACTCCATCAACGTCATGAAGAAATCCTCTAACAAGATATTTGACCATACTTGGACGAATCAACATCCCCTTAGCAATATAGTGAACATAATCCTCGTACTGGGTATGATATGTATGAATGACTGGAATTTTCAATTCTCGAGCAATCCAAATTCCCAATAAACCAAGAGAAAACTCAGTCTGGGTATGAATAATATCGAGTTTGTATTGTTTAGCAATCTCAAGAGCTTTCGTAAATCCACGGTAAGCGAAACGACGGTCTTTAAAGGCAAAGAAAGGAACACTAGGGATACGAATAATCTGCCAGTCTTCATAACGATTGACATCCTTATCGGTTGTCGTGAAGATAAAGACTGCATGCCCTTGCTTTTCAAGCTCTGTTTTTAAGGTTCGAATACTGGTTGCAACACCCGAAACCTGTGGGAAATAAGTATCTGTAAATAATCCAATTCGCATATACTACCTCATTTTTTTCCTAAAGCCGCTTGCTCCCGATAGAATTTTAGCCATATTTCAAGGAGATGCTCCTCTGAGTATTCTCTTGAAATAGCCTTGGCCTTTTCTTTTAACTCTTTCAAAGCTTCTGGATGCTCTCTATATTCCATAATAGCTTGTTTCATCTCTTCCACATCGGTGGTTGGTCTGTAATTGCCTTCTAGAATCACCTTATAAAGATCTAAGTCCCGAAGCATAATGGGAGCTTCACAACTCGCAGCTTCTAGAATAGTCATCGGAAAGAGCTCATTATAGCTAGGAAGTAAGAACAAATCTGCCAAAGCATACAGTTCTTTCATCCGTTCTGGCTCAACAATTCCAGGGAAAATCAGATTTTCTGGAGGATTATCCATGATTTTTTTATAGCGTTCATAACCATCTGTAATCCCACCAAATGAGAAGCCTCCAGCCCAAATAAAGGTAATGTCCGGTAGTTCCTCAGCAAGAGTGATGAAATCATCGATTCCCTTACGCTTCTGAACCTGCCCAGCTCCTACTACTACAAATTGATTTTCACTCAACCCCATATCTTGTCGAAGTTGACTTACTTTTTCTGCTGAAAGTGGGTGCCATTTTTCTTTGTTAACAAAGTTAGGAATATAGGTCACCTTTTCACGAGGAATACCAGCTGCAACCAAATCTTCGATAAAAGTAGGATTAACCACAACCAAGTGTTCCATACGGTCATAAAAAGAAAACACATAGCGCTTAACAATCCCTTTTAGAAAGAATGGAATCTTCAAACTACCTTCTAAGGTATCAGGCAAGAAGTGGACATAACCAATCCTACGACCTGAACGCTTCTTTTGAAAAGTTGACAGATAATAAGGAAGGTCGATTGTATGAAAATGAGTAACATCAGCTTCCACAGGAAGATTCTCCGTTACAATTAGTTGGTCTTTCGCATCACGTTTCAAAAGTTGCACAAGTTCACGGTAAGCTCCAGAAACTCCTTGTCCTGCTACCTTTTCACTCGAACTTAGCATGTTGATGCGTAATTTCTCTTTTTCCATACTATCCATTATATCATTTTATTAAAAGAAAATCAGCAAATTAAAAAAGAGATAGCATAAAAGCTAGGGAATTTCCTAACACTTATACTATTTCTTTTTTTATATCATTCTATTTAATACCTAAAGCGATACGTGCATAGCGACTCATTTTTTCAACCGTCCAAGCTGGATACCAAACTAATTTCACTTCAACGTTAGTAACCTCTGGTACATCTGTCATAGCATCATAAATTTGATCGGTCAAGAGGTCTGCTAATGGACAACCCATAGTCGTTAAGGTCATATCAATCTCAGTATCACCGGTATCACCATCAAATCGAATCTCATAAATCAGACCTAGGTTGACGATATCGATTCCTAATTCTGGGTCGATAACTTCTTCTAGAGCAGATAAGATTTTCGTTTTGATAGTTTCAATTTGCTCTTCTGTATAAGCCATGTGTAATCCTCCAATTTTAATCTTCGATAAAGTCACGAAGTGGTTTGCTTCGACTTGGTTGGCGAAGTTTTCTCAAGGCTTTTGCTTCAATCTGACGAATACGCTCACGAGTGACGTTAAAGACTTTACCCACATCTTCTAACGTACGCATTTTACCATCATCGAGTCCAAAACGAAGACGCAAGACATTTTCTTCTCTATCAGTCAAGGTATCTAGAACTTCATCCAACTGCTCACGCAAGACGATACGAGTTGTGTAGTCAACTGGATTTTCAATCACTTCATCTTCGATAAAGTCACCAAGATGGCTATCATCTTCCTCACCAATAGGTGTTTCAAGAGAAACGGGTTCTTGAGCAATCTTAAGGATTTCACGAACTTTATCAGGTGTCATATCCATACGTTCAGCAATTTGCTCAGGAGTAGGATCTTGTCCCAACTCTTGAAGAAGATTACGTTGTTCACGAACAAGCTTGTTGATAGTTTCAACCATGTGAACTGGGATACGGATGGTACGAGCTTGGTCAGCAATGGCACGGGTAATAGCCTGACGAATCCACCAAGTTGCATAAGTTGAGAATTTGAATCCTTTTGAATAGTCAAACTTATCAACGGCCTTCATCAATCCCATATTTCCTTCTTGGATCAAATCAAGGAATTGCATACCACGTCCAACATAGCGTTTCGCGATAGAAACTACCAAACGAAGGTTAGCCTCTGCTAGACGTTGTTTCGCTTCAACATCTCCTGCTTCAACAGCAATAGCCAATTCTTTTTCTTCTTCGTTAGTAAGAAGAGGTACAACACCGATTTCCTTCAAGTACATACGAACAGGGTCATTGACTTTGGCAGATGTTGAACCAATTAAGTCTTCATCACTAAGTTCTGGTTCTTCCTCTGTACTTAAGACACGTTCACTCGGATTTCCTTCGTTATCAGTGATTGCAATACCTGCATCTTGAATCCGTTGCAAAAGGTTCTCAATACCTTCTACATCAAGAGCAAAAGGAATTACAAGGACATTGTTGATTTCATCATCTGTCGCAGTACCAGTTTTCTTATGGTTACGAATAAATTCTGCAACTTGGACATCAAAAGTTGTTACTTCTTTTTGTTTTTTTGCCATTCTTACTCCATTCTTCTTTTTTGGGCAATTAAGCGTTCAAGCTCTTCTAAAGCAGCATCTGTGTCGCCTACATGACTAGCTTCCTGAACTTTCTTTTTAATTTGCAAGTTTTGTTGATTTAGAAGAGCACGATTACGAGACTCTTCCACTTCCTTTAGTTCTTCTGGAGACATTTCAGAAGGTAGATCCAAGGCTAACACTTGGTACCAAGCATTTTCCACCTCTCTAGTCTGATTTGCCAAGTCTTCAGAAGAAATCGAACCATTATCAATCAAGAGTCCATACAAGGTCTGAAACTCTGGAGTTTCAAATACAAAATCATCTCTCAAACGATAATCATTCAACACAAGGGGGTGCTCCATCATACGATAAAGAATATGTGCTTCAGCTCTCATGACTGCCGTCAATTGTTTAGAAACCGACATAGTAATTGGTGTCGTATTAACAACCTGCTTCACTTTTTCTTGTCTTTGTCTGACACGACTTTCGTTGATGATGTGCTCAACTTGTTGATAATCAAAAGATGGTAAATGATCCGTCAACAAATGAATATAGGTGTTCTGGGCTGTGATAGAAGGTTCTTTGACGATAAGAGGTGCAATTTTCTCAATGAACTCAATCTGTGCTTGGAGATTTTCACTATTACTAGGTTTGTAATGATGGATATAAAACTCAATTGGACTGATTCGAGTATTGGATAAAAGATAAGCCAAATCCTCTGGAGAATTCTTTTGTAAATACTCATCAGGATCCATTGCATCAGGAATCTGGACTACTTGTACAGGTAGATCTTTAAGCTCGTCCAAAGCTTTAGCAGTTGCAGCTTGTCCTGCCTTATCACCGTCATAAGTGATAATCACTTTTTTCGTAAAGCGTTTGAGATGTTCGACGTGTTCAGCAGTCAAGGCCGTTCCCATGGAAGCTACTGCATTTTCAATACCAGCACGGTAGGCTGCAATAACATCCATAAAGCCTTCCATCAGATAAATTTCAGGAGCTTTACCTGAGCCTTTTTTTACTCTATTCAAATGATATAATTCGTAACTCTTGTTAAAAATCGCCGTTGCTCGACTATTTTTATACTTGGCACTTTGAGAATCTGTCTCTTGCCAAATCCGTCCAGAGAAAGCAATTACCTTTCCTTGGTCGTTTGAGAGTGGAAATATAATCCGGTTATGGAAAGTATCAAAAAATTGGTTACTCTCAGATAGATAAAATAGACCTGAATCCAGCAAGTCCTTCTCACTATAATCGTCTGCTAAACGCTGATAAAGATAAGAGCGTTCTGCTGGAGCTAGACCAATCATAAAGTGTTTAATGACATCATCAGTCAAGCCACGTTTATAGAGATAGTTTCTCGCCTCCTCACCCATTTTAGTCGTCATTAGGATTGCATGATAAAAGCGTGCAGCCTTGTCATGCATATCGTAGAGATTTTGATGGGGTGACGTGTGTGGAACAGGGTTATGTGCAGGAGCTTCCAGGTGCATTCCGAGACGTTCGCCCAACATCCTTACCGCATCCGCAAAAGTTACTTGTTGATACTCCTCTATAAACTTAAAGACGTCTCCAGAACGACCACAACCAAAACAGTGGTAAAATTGCTTATCTTCGACCACGTTAAAGGAAGGGGTCTTTTCACCATGAAAAGGACAGAGCCCCAAAAAGTTCCGTCCAGATTTTTGTAAAGAAATCACTTCTCCTATGATTTCGACAATATTGGTATTGTTTTTGATTTCTTCGATGACTCTCTTGTCAACCATAGACAATACCTCCATTTTATCACAGTTTACTTTATATAGTATAGCTTATTTCTGAAAAAAAGTAAACCATTTCATACCTTTTACATGTTTCTATTTCATAGAAAATAGGCATTTTCGAAAGTAAAATTTTAGGAAATTACACATTTACTTAAAATTGAAAAAAATATATAAATAAAAAAATCTCTATTTGCTTCAACAAAAAAACTTAGAGATAAAATTTTATCTCTAAGTCTTTTGTAAATGAGTAATCTTATTCAAACAACTGATAGTAATCTGAAATTTTCATCTTGGCTTTTTCATCCTTGTTTAAATCTTGGATGATTCGTCCTTCCTTCATCACAATAAGACGATTTCCATACTTGAGAGCATCTTCCATATGGTGGGTAATCATCAATGCTGTTAGATGGTCCTTGCTGACAAAGTCATCTGTCAATTCCATCAAGGCCACGCTTGTTTTAGGGTCAAGGGCTGCCGTATGTTCATCCAACAAAAGGAGTTCAGGACGTTTCAAGGTTGCCATTAAGAGGCTCAAGGCCTGTCTTTGTCCACCTGACAAGAATTCAATCGGTGTATCCAAGTGTTTTTCTAGACCATTTCCGACTTTCTCAATGGTTGCTTGAAATTCTTCCTTGTAAGCTGAGAGTCTTCTCGGAAAAAGTCCACGTTTTTCACCACGAAACTTGGCAATCAAGAGGTTTTCTGCAACAGTCATACGAGGGGCAGTTCCCATCTTAGGATCCTGAAAGACTCGAGAAAGGTACTTAGCGCGTTTTTCAGGACTAAAATGAGTCACATCCTCACCCATGATGCGAATAGTCCCACTAGTCAAGGGCAGAGTTCCTGCAATGCTATTAAAGAGTGTTGACTTTCCTGCTCCATTTCCACCTAAGATTGTGATGAAGTCATGTTCATAAATATCAAGCGAAACATCGTTTAGGATAATTTTTTCCTCGTCAAAGCCATTTTTAACAATTTTAGTGGCATTTCTTAATTCAACAATCGCTGTCATTTGCTTAACTTGACTCCTTTCAAATATTTATCCTTAAGGGTTGGAATGACTAGACAAGTTGCTAGGATAAGAGCACTGTATAGACGGAGGTAGCTAGTATTAAAGCCAAGAGCAATGACTCCCCATACCAAGAATTGGTAACTAATAGAACCAACAACAATAGTAACCAAGCGTTCTGCTAATGTAAGACTCTTAAAGAGTACTTCACCGATAATTAAGCTTGCAAGACCAACTACGATAACCCCGATACCACGAGAAACATCTGCGTAACCTTCCTGTTGAGCGATAAGAGCGCCAGCAAGTGCGATTACACCATTTGACAAGACCAAGCCCATCAACTCCATACGCCCAGTATTGATACCAAAACTACGAGCCATATCTGGATTATCTCCTGTTGCGATATAAGCTTGCCCCAATTTAGTGTCTAGGAAGAAAAGCATAAGAAGGATAACCAAAGTCACAAAAATCAAACCTGTAAATAATTGATTAACCTCAGATGAAAAAGGAAGAACGTCCTGGATTTGTTTAGTTCCTAAGAGCCCAAGGTTTGCCCGTCCCATAATCATGAGCATGATAGAATGGCAAGAAGTCATCACCAAAATACCAGACAAGAGTGTTGGAATCTTTCCTTTCGTATAAAGAAGACCAGTCGCTAAACCTGCAAGACAGCCTGCTCCAACAGCTACTAAGGTAGCAAGAAAAGGATTGACACCTTGTGTAATTAGAGTTACTGCTACCGCTCCTCCAAGCGGGAAGGAACCCTCGGTTGTCATATCTGGAAAGTTGAGGATTCGAAAGGTCATAAAGATTCCCAAACCTAGAATAGCCCAGACAAATCCTTGTGAAATTATCGATACAATCATGTTACATTCATTTCCTTCTTTTAAAAATTGGAGGAGATGTCTCCAACTCCTCCTTTATTCTTATTCGATTACTTGACCAGCTTCTTTAAGAACTGATTCTGGAATCGTGATTCCAAGTTCTTGAGCTAGTTTTTTGTTGATAACTGATTTTCCAGTTGAGAAGACATTGACTGGAGTGTCTGCTGGCTTTTCACCCTTCAAGACTTTAGCGATCATCTTACCAGTAGCCACACCAAGATCGTGTTGATCAACAACTACTGATGCCAAACCACCTGCCTCTACCATTGCAGTTGCACTTGGGTAGATTGGTTTTTTAGATGTTTGATTACTTGATACTACAGTTGAAAACGCAGATGCGATTGTGTTGTCAATTGGAACCCAGATTGCATCCACTTTTCCAGTCATAACGTTAACTGTTGAAGCAATTTCATTAGTTGATGGAACTGCAAAAGTTTCGACTTTCAAACCAGCTTTTTCAGCGTAAGCTTTGAACTCTTCAACTTGTGATTTAGAGTTATCTTCACTACTTGAGTAAAGAGCTCCAACTGTCTTGACATCAGGAGTCAATGTTTTAATCAATTCAACCTGTTGTTCTGCAGGGTTATGGTCAGATACCCCTGTGATGTTTCCACCTGGTTTTTCCAAGTTTTGTACAAGGTTAGCTCCAACTGGGTCTGTAATAGCTGCCATGATAACAGGAAGGTCTTTTGTGGCGCTTGCTAGACCCTGAGCTGCAGGTGTCGCAATTCCGACAACAACATCATTTCCATTTGACACCAATTGTTTACTCATTGTTGCAACCTTACTTTGGTCACCTTCTGAGTTCATAAAGTCGATTTTAACTTGGTCGCCCTTATAGCCTTCTTCAGCAAGTCCATCTTGGATACCTTGGTAAATCAAGTCGAGTGATGGGTGACTGACGAACTGTAGAATACCAACTTTAGCAGTTTTTTTAGCTGTCTCGGTTTTAGTATCTTGTTTCGTTAAGTTAGAGTAGACCAAGCTTCCTCCAACTACAAGTGCTAGTGCTGCAATAATACCAATTAAACGTTTATTCATATCTATTTCTCCTTATTTCACTTAAACTTAGTAATGTTCATGTCACTTTCAATATAACTTTACCAAGCGTCGCCATCGTTTGATTTCCATCATTTTTTCCTCCCCATAGAAAAAGTCCTCACACAAAAAACTTGTGTGAGGACGTCGATGCGCGGTGCCACCTCAATTATAGGAATTATTCCTATCGCTCTTACTCGCTTCACGAGTTGCACTATAAGGTGTGCTCACCGAATTCTTATGATTTCAAATTCTTAATAACATCCAGCCCAATTTCATCATCTTCTTCTATCTGTTTCCACCAACCACAGACTCGCTAAAAAAATTCGATGATTACTTTCTGAATGCTTAAATTATATCATTTTACTAAAACTTGTCAAGGATTTTCATGAATTATTTTAAAAAATTATGAAAATTCCTACGGTTTTTGGAAAATATTGCTTGTATTAACCTGAATTACGTAATCCTGTAGCAATTCCGTTAATGGTCGTATGAATCAATCTTTCCTCATGTGAGGACAACTCTCCGCGACGTTGACGCTTAATCAACTCTAACTGAATATAGTTAAGAACATTGAAATAAGGCATACGATAGTTTAGACTGTCTTTCAAGTAAGTATTTTCTGCCAAAAGTTCATCATAGCCTTCGATAGCTAATATAATGTTCTTGGTCAATTGCCATTCATCCAAAATAGTATAGTAGATTGCTTGTACTTCTTCGCTTTCACAAAGTTTAGCATATTCAAAAGCAATATTCATATTTGATTTTGATAGAACCATATCAACGTTAGATAGGAGTGACTGGAAGAATGGCCAATTTTGATACATGTCACGAAGGTATTCAATGTTTTTTGGATCTTGATCAATAAATTCCTTGAAGCTTGAACCAACACCATACCAACCTGGGAACATGACACGACTTTGTGACCATGAGAATACCCAAGGAATGGCACGTAGACCACCAATTTCAGTGATTGTTTTACGAGCTGCTGGACGAGAACCAATATTAAAGCTTGAGATCGCCTTGATTGGACT
>CAKPXD010000011.1 GCA_934201655.1 uncultured Streptococcus sp.
GGAGCTAGTCCTTTTTCGTCTCCCACATGTGTTACAGGAGTCCCAACTTCGATGATTTGAGTAACTGGTTCTTGAGCGACAACACTAGTAACCAATGTTTTCACTTCACTTCCGTCAGCAGCAGTAGACACAGAATAGAAATGACTACGACGTCCCTTAACACCTTCAGTTACGACACGAGTTTCTCCCTTAGGTAAGGCATCAGTTTCACGGGTGATAGTTGTAAACGGAATTTCTTCGTCCTCGATCACAACACGTGGTTTGGCATCAGCAACAGGAGCTAGTCCTTTTTCGTCTCCCACATGTGTTACAGGAGTCCCAACTTCGATGATTTGAGTAACTGGTTCTTGAGCAACAACATTTGTAACCAATGTTTTTACTTCGCTTCCGTCAGCAGCAGTAGACACAGAGTAGAAATGACTACGACGACCCTTGACGCCTTCAGTTACTACACGAGTTTCTCCCTTAGGTAAGGCATCAGTTTCACGAGTAATAGTTGTAAACGGAATTTCTTCGTCCTCAATCACAACACGTGGTTTGGCATCAGCAACAGGAGCGACTCCTTCTTCGTCACCGACATGAGTGACTGGAGTTCCAACTTCAACCACTTGGTTGACAGCTTCTTTTGTGACTTTTTCTTCTAGAACTGTTTCGGTTTCTTTACCATTTTCAGTAGTAACTGAGACGTAGATTGTACGTTCGCCTTTGGCACCTTCAGTGACAACTTTTTCTTGTCCTGCTGGAAGGTTAGGATTTTCCTTCTTAACAGTCTCAAATGGGATTTCTTCCGTTCTTGTGATAAGCTCTGGTCGGTTTTCAACTGCAGCAGAAGTTTCACTCTCATCAAGGCTTCCTGAGTGAGTTGCAGCTGGTTTGAGACCAAGTCTTGCTGCTTTAAGGTTAGCTACAAGTGTATCCAACTCAGCTTGTTTATTACGGTTGAGATTGTAGTTCAGTGCTTCTTTAGCAGCTTTGAGAGCATCGAGACTTTCTGTGCTATATCCTTCTAAGTTTTCAGGGATTTGAGCAAATTCCTCGCGAAGAGCCTTGTAATCGGCACGGAAGTATTCTTTGTTGTGATCTGCAAATGCAGTCATGAGCTCAAAGATTTCTTCTTCTTTGTACTCAGCGCTTGGTCTATCTGCCCAGATAGCTACCATACTACCAACAGTAGGTAGATCAACCTCAGGATATTTAGTTGAAGCTAGCTGGTTGAATGGAGTTTTTTCAGTGTTTTCGATAGCTTTCTTGAGGAAACCACCACCATCTTCAGGTTTTTGACCGAGGATATAGTACCAGTCTCCGTTAGTGTTAAGGAACTTATACCCCTTGCTTGCTAGATATTGAGGAGATGCAAGGTTGTAACCCCACCAACCTTTAGACCAGTAAGAGATGATAACATCTTTATCAAACTCAACATCGTCCTTATCTTCATAGTAGAATCCATCGTTAAAGGCCATTGGTTGAAGACCTTTTTCTTTAGCCATGGCAGCTAGACCATTAGCATAATCTGCAAACTTACCATAGAGTCCATACCACTTGAGGTAGTACCAACCTTGAGCGTTGGTAGCATCATTGGCATACTCATCTGTACCATAGTTGAAGATCTTAGTCTTGCCTGCAAAGAAGTCCATGTATTTGCCGATAAGGGCTTTTGTAAAGTTCATTGCTTCTTCGTTTTCAAGGTCCATGGTTGTTTTTGAAACCTTGTCAAAGTTAGCTTGAGGGTTTGCAATGCCCAATTTTTCCATAGCGACAAGCATAGCATCCATGTGGCCAGGGCTGTTGATAGCAGGGATAATTCCAATGCCTCTATCCTTAGCATATTGGATAAGCTCAGTGATTTCAGCCTGGTTCAAAGTTGTTCCATTAGGATCGTCGTAGTAAGATTTTGTTCCTTCAATGATGGCATTTTTGACATCGTCACTTGCATAGGTCTTACCGTTTGCAGTGATTGTCATGTCATCCAAGAGGAAGCGAAGTCCATCATTTCCAAGGAGGAGATGAAGGTCAGAGTAACCCAGTTCGCTGGCTTTATCTACGATACGTTTGAGTTGGTCTAGAGTGAAGTATTTACGTCCAGCATCGATTGAGATAACCTTGTTTTTGGCAAGTTTTTCAACTTCGCGTTTGGCATCTTCTTCTTTTTGAGCTTCTGGTGTGAAGGCTAAGTTGCTAACTGCTTCTTGAAGTTTTGCAATTGCTTGGTCAATGCTATCTTGTTCAGCACGACTAAGGTTGCTATCCAGAGAGCGAATAGCCTTTTCAGCTTCTTTAACGGCAGCAATACTTTCTGCAGTATAGCGACTAAGGTCAGTTGGCACTTCTTTAAGAGCTTGTTCAGCAGACTCGTAGTCAGCGGCGAAATATTCAGCATTTGAGTTCGCAAATTGACGCATGAGTTTGAAGAGGCGAGATGGAGAGTAGCGGGCAGATGGAGTATCGGCCCAAGCGGCTACCATACCACCGATGATAGGGATATCGGCACCTTCAGTTTTTGGAACAGAAGTAATCGGTGTGCTCTTAATACCGTTCAAACCTTGGTCTAGGTTATACCAACCTTGCCCGTCAGCATTACGGCCGAGAACGTAGTACCAAGCATCATTCGTGTTGAGGATTTGGTGGCCTTTTTCAGATAGAAGTTTAGATGAGGCAACATCATAACCGCCCCAACCACCAGTCCACATAGACACGATAATGTCTTTGTCAAAGGTACCAAAAGTAGTGTCGCTATTATAGTAGATACCGTCGTTGAAGGCCATTGGTTTCAGACCGTGAGACTTGACGATACGAGCTAGATCGTTAGCATAGGCGATGAATTTATCATAACCCTTGTCTGGGAAACCATCTTCTGGATACCATTTATAGGCTTGAAGCACACTCCATCCTTTGGCATCAGTAGCGTCATTAGCATACTCATCCAAACCGATGTTAAAGATTTCAGACTTGCCAGCAAAGTAAGCAGCGTATTTATCAATCAAAGCTTTTGTAAAGGCAACTGCTTTTTCATTATCAAGGTCAACAGTACGTGCAGATTCTTTACCAAAGTAGTTGAAGTTAGGTTTTTCAATGCCAAGTTCTTTCATGGCGTTGAGGATAGCATCCATATGACCTGGGCTATTGACTGTTGGGATAAGTCCAATTCCTTTATCCTTAGCATAGCTAATCAAGTCGGTCATTTGGCTTTCAGTTAGATGATTGCCGTTTGGATCGTTGTAATAGGCATTGGTTCCGTTTTCGACAGCACGTTTGACATCGTCGCTGGCATAAGTCTTGTCACCAACAGTTAGAGACATGTCATCAAGCATGAAGCGCAAGCCATCATTTCCGACTAAAAGGTGAAGATCAGTATAGCCATAGTGTTTGGCCTTGTCGATGATTTCTTTCAGTTGGTCTGGAGAGAAGTATTTACGTCCTGCATCGATAGAAACAATTTTCTTTTTAGCCAGTTTTTCATTCACTTGAGCTGCTCGTTCTGTAGCGACTGCGGGTGCTTCGACCTTAGCAACTTCTTTGTTTTCTACCTTTTCTGGTTCTGGCTGCTTAGCTTCTTCAGTTACTTCTGGTTTTGCTGGAGTTTCTTCGGTTGCAACAGTTTTTTCTACGACAGGAGCAGGAGTAATTTCAGCTTTTGGTGCTTCAGAAGTTGCTACTGGAGCAGCTGGAGTAGCTGGAGTAGCGTTTTCTGTTGTTGGAGCAGTCTCGAGTTTTTCTTCACTCGTTGGTGGAGTGACTTCTCCAGTGGTTTGGACAGCAGGCTGATTTTCTGCTGGAGCAGGCACAACTCCGTCGGCAGCAACAGCTTGAGCCTGAAAGGCAAAGCCGATCAATACAGAAGCTGCTCCGATTGCATATTTACGAATAGAGAAGCGCTGTTTATTTTCTGGTTTCATTAAAAAAACCTCCCCTTTTATGTTTTTTGATAGCGTTTTCACATACTAACTCTATTGTATGTTCTTACTAAAATAAAGTCAAGTTTTTGAGGAAATTACTATAAAAAATAGAATAATTTATAAATTAAGATATATTTTTCTAATTTTGACTATTTTTTAGTAAAAAGGTTACTAATTATAGAATTGCCTGAAATGCTATTCTCAGGAAAGGGAGCCAATGCTATAATGGGAATATAAAAAACCTGAGACAGGTGCCTCAGGATTTTTATAAATTAGTGACCACGGTCACAAGAAATGAATTTAATTTTGTAGAAATCAGAACGTTTATAAGTTTCGATGTATTCCAAAACTTGACCAGTTGCTTCAAGCTGAGTTGTCTTAGTTTGGAAAACAGTTGGGAATTTAGTGTCGATTCCTAGGATAGAAGCGGCATGTTCTGGCGTCGGAAATACAATTTCGTTAATTTCTTCAAAATGCTCGTCATTCATGTGAATGTGGTAGTCCAATTTGAAACGAGTATAGATAGAACTATAGTATTCAAGATTTGGATAGTTGGCATTGATGTATTGTTCAGGAATGTATGAACTGTGATAGATATAGGTAACACCATTTGTTTCACGAACACGTTCAATCTTATAATAGAATTGATCGCCGCGTAGGCCGAGTTTTTCTAAATATTTAAGATCGTTTCCACGTTCGATAGAAAGAACAGTTACCTTATCGTCTTTGGTCTCGAAGATTTCTACATCAGAAAATTCAACGAGTTTATGCTTGCGAGCACGAGCTACGAATGTTCCTTTACCTTGTTGACGAACAATGTATCCGTCTTTAGCAAGGTCATTCAAGGCACGAACCACTGTGATTGAACTAACATCATACATGGAAATCAATTCTGCTTCAGTGTAGAATTTATCTCCACTAGCGAATTGACCAGAAATGATCTTATTTTTCAATTCATCTTTAATGTATTGATACTTTGGAATTGCCATATTTTCACCTCATTTTTTTCCTTCTCCACTTATCATTTTAACATAAATTCTTAAAAATAGCTGAAAAGCACTTAAAAAAATTAAAATATCAGAATAAGAAATTAGAATACATATAAATAATTTTTGTTTTGCCATGTATTTTTGCTCTTAAGTCAGAATGTTGATTTTATAGGATTTGAGATGATTTTTAGAAAAGATTCAGTAAAAAATTAGAAAAATTTTAAAGAAAATTTCAAAAAGTATTGACATTAATCCCCGATTAGTTTATAGTTGATATAACAATACATGAAAGCGCAAACTTTTCGCTTTTAGGGGAGGAAGAATGGCAAGATTTGAAATTAAAGATGATTTCTATCTGGATGGGAAACCATTCAAGATTTTGTCTGGCGCCATTCACTATTTTAGAGTTCCTGCGGAAGATTGGCATCATTCATTGTATAACCTCAAGGCACTAGGTTTCAATACGGTTGAGACTTATGTTGCTTGGAACATGCATGAACCTGCTGAAGGTAACTTTAACTTTGAAGGCAATCTTGATTTAGAGAGATTTCTTCAAACTGCACAAGATTTGGGCTTATATGCAATTGTACGTCCTTCTCCATTTATCTGTGCAGAATGGGAATTCGGTGGTTTACCAGCATGGCTCTTGACCAAGGATATGAGAATACGGTCATCTGACCCAGCTTTCATTGACACGGTTGGTCGCTACTATGATCAGTTGCTTCCACGTCTAGTTCCGAGATTATTGGAAAACGGTGGGAATATTCTCATGATGCAAGTCGAAAATGAGTACGGATCCTATGGCGAGGACAAGACCTACTTGAGGGAAATTCGACGTTTGATGGAAGAACGAGCAGTTACTTGTCCGCTTTTCACATCAGATGGACCATGGAGAGCAACTCTTAAGGCTGGAACCTTAATTGAGGATGATCTCTTTGTGACAGGGAACTTTGGTTCCAAGGCTGCTTATAATTTCTCACAGATGCAAGAATTCTTTGATGAGCACGGCAAGAAATGGCCGCTCATGTGTATGGAATTTTGGGATGGCTGGTTCAATCGATGGAAAGAACCAATCATTAAGCGTGAACCTGAGGAATTAGCAGAAGCTGTCCACGAGGTTTTAGAGCAAGGCTCTATTAACCTTTACATGTTCCACGGTGGAACCAACTTTGGTTTTATGAATGGTTGTTCAGCTCGAGGAACCATTGATTTACCACAAGTAACATCTTATGATTATGACGCTCTTCTTGATGAAGCTGGAAACCCAACTGCTAAATATTTCGCAGTGAAAGAAATGATGGCGACTTACTATCCTGAGTATCCGCAATCTGAACCGCTTTACAAAGAGAGTATGGAAGTTGAAAACATTCCACTGGTCGAGAAAGTTTCTCTTTTCGAAACCTTGGATAGCCTGACAAGTCCTATCGAAAGTCTCTACCCTAAGAAAATGGAAGAGCTAGGACAAGGTTACGGCTACCTACTCTATCGTACGGAAGCAAGTTGGGATGCGGATGAAGAACGCATTCGAATCATTGACGGACGCGATAGAGCTCAACTCTTTATCGATGGCAAACGAGTGGCAACACAGTACCAAACAGAAATCGGTGAAGATATCTTTTATCAAGGTAAAAAGAAAACGCTATCCAATATTGATATACTTATTGAAAATATGGGGCGTGTCAACTATGGGCACAAATTCTTAGCAGATACACAGCGAAAAGGAATTCGCACAGGTGTTTGTAAAGATTTGCATTTCTTGCTCAACTGGAAGCAATATCCACTTCCTCTTGATAACCCAGAGAATATTGATTTCTCTAAGGGATGGACAGAAGGGCAACCTACCTTTTACGCTTATGACTTTAAAGTTGAGGCGCCAAAGGATACTTACTTAGACTTATCTGAGTTTGGTAAAGGGATTGCTTATATCAACGGACATCATCTAGGTCGTTTCTGGAATGTCGGTCCAACCTTATCTCTTTATATTCCACATAGCTATCTCAAAGAAGGTGCCAATCGCATCATTATCTTTGAAACAGAAGGGGAGTATAAGGAATACATACATTTAACTTGTAAACCTACACTAAAACTTATAAAGGGGGAAAACTTATGACAATTGTAGGATGCCGTATCGATGGGCGCTTAATTCACGGACAAGTCGCAAACCTTTGGTCTGCTAAACTTAATGTTTCACGTATCATGGTCGTTGACAATGATGTTGTGAACAACGACGTTGAAAAAAGCGGCTTGAAACTTGCAACACCACCAGGTGTAAAACTTAGTATTTTGCCAGTTGATAAAGCAGCAGCGAATATCCTTGCTGGTAAATACGATAGCCAACGTCTTTTGATTGTAGCACGCAAACCTGACCGCTTCCTCGGTTTGGTAGAAGCAGGTGTGCCACTTGAAACTGTCAATGTCGGCAACATGTCTCAAACACCAGAAACACGTGCGATCACACGTTCAATCAACGTGGTAGATAAGGATGTGGAAGATTTCCACAAATTGGCGGAAAAAGGTGTTAAACTTACTGCTCAAATGGTTCCAAATGATCCAGTTTCAGACTTTTTGAGCTTATTAAAATAGGAAAAAATTTTTAGGAGGTCATTGTTATGATACAATGGTGGCAAATTTTACTTCTCACTTTGTACTCAGCTTATCAAATCTGTGATGAGTTGACGATCGTTTCTTCTGCAGGTTCGCCTGTATTCGCTGGTTTCATTACTGGTTTAGTCATGGGAGATTTGACAACTGGTTTGTTTATCGGTGGTAGCTTGCAGTTGTTCGTACTTGGGGTAGGTACCTTCGGTGGTGCTTCTCGTATCGACGCAACTTCTGGTGCGGTTCTTGCGACTGCTTTCTCAGTTTCACAAGGAATCGAAACAGACCTTGCGATTACTACAATCGCTGTACCAGTAGCAGCACTTTTGACTTACTTCGACGTACTTGGTCGTATGACTACAACATTCTTCGCTCACCGTATTGATGCTGCGATTGAACGCTTTGACTATAAAGGAATCGAACGTAACTATCTTCTTGGTGCGCTTCCTTGGGCTCTATCTCGTGCCCTTCCAGTATTCTTCGCCCTTGCTTTCGGTGGAGAATTCGTACAAGGTGTTGTAAACCTTGTTAAAGAATACCAATGGGTTGCAGACGGTTTGACTCTTGCAGGTCGTATGCTTCCAGGTCTTGGATTCGCTATCTTGCTTCGTTACCTTCCAGTTAAACGTAACCTTCACTACCTTGCTATGGGATTCGGTTTGACAGCTATGTTGACTGTACTTTACTCATACGTAACAGGTCTTGGTGGAGCAGTTGCTGGTATCATTGGCACTCTTCCTGCTGACGTTGCTGAAAAAATTGGCTTTGCTAACAACTTCAAAGGATTGTCTATGATCGGTATCTCTATCGTAGGTATCTTCCTTGCGGTTGTTCACTTCAAGAACAGCCAAAAAGTTGCTGTAGCAGCACCTTCTACACCATCAGAAAGTGGGGAAATTGAAGATGACGAATTCTAATTACAAATTAACAAAAGAAGATTTTAATCAAATTAACAAACGTAGCTTGTTCACTTTCCAATTGGGATGGAACTACGAACGTATGCAAGCATCAGGTTACCTTTACATGATCTTGCCACAATTGCGTAAAATGTATGGAGATGGAACTCCTGAGTTGAAAGAAATGATGAAAGTTCATACTCAATTCTTCAACACTTCACCATTCTTCCACACAATCATCGCTGGTTTTGACCTTGCCATGGAAGAAAAAGATGGCGTAGGTTCAAAAGATGCGGTTAACGGTATCAAGACAGGTTTGATGGGACCATTCGCTCCTCTTGGAGATACAATCTTTGGTTCACTTGTACCTGCTATCATGGGATCTATCGCTGCAACAATGGCTATCGCTGGTCAACCTTGGGGTATCTTCCTTTGGATCGCAGTTGCGGTAGCGTATGACATCTTCCGTTGGAAACAGTTGGAATTTGCATACAAAGAAGGGGTTAACCTTATCAACAACATGCAAAGTACTTTGACAGCTTTGATTGAAGCTGCATCTGTACTTGGTGTATTCATGATGGGTGCTCTTGTAGCAACAATGATCAACTTTGAAATTTCATACAAATTGCCAATCGGTGAAAAGATGATTGACTTCCAAGACATCTTGAACTCAATCTTCCCACGTTTGCTTCCAGCAATCTTCACTGCATTCATCTTCTGGTTGCTTGGTAAGAAAGGTATGAATTCTACAAAAGCTATCGGTATCATTATCGTGCTTGCCTTGGCTCTTTCTGCTCTTGGTAAATTTGCACTTGGAATGGGCGCATAATTTATGACTAAATCATTGATTTTAGTGAGCCACGGTCGTTTCTGTGAAGAACTTAAAGGTAGCACAGAAATGATTATGGGACCACAAGACAACATTCATGCGGTTGCTCTTCTTCCAGAAGATGGACCAGAAGAATTTACTGCTAAATTTGAAGCTGCTGTTGAAGGATTGGATGATTTCCTAGTCTTTGCGGATCTTCTTGGCGGAACTCCATGTAACGTGGTGAGCCGTTTGATTATGGAAGGTCGTGACATTGAACTTTATGCAGGAATGAACCTTCCAATGGTCATTGAATTTATCAATGCAAGCCTAACTGGCATGGATGCGGACTATAAGAGTCGTGCTTCAGAAAGCATTGTGAAAGTTAATGATTTATTGGCAAGCTTCGACGACGATGAAGATGAATAAGATGTAGCAAACTATCTTATAGAAAATATACATGGGAATGGGAGCGACTCCCATTCCCATGTTTTCAATCATGAAACAATATTAGATTAGAGGTTTTCAATGCTAGATTATACAAAAGAAGATTTGCTTGAGTTGGGAGCAGAGATCACCACACGCGAAATTTACCAACAACCAGATGTTTGGAAGGAAGCTTTTGAATCCTATCAAGCCCGCCGTGATGAAATTGCAGCATTCTTGCAAGGAATTGCAGATAAACATGACTACATCAAGGTTATCCTGACTGGTGCTGGAACTTCAGCTTATGTAGGTGATACCTTGGTTCCATACTTCAAGGAAGTCTATGACGAACGTAAATGGAATTTCAATGCTATTGCGACAACTGATATCGTTGCAAACCCACAAACTTATCTGAAAAAAGACGTGGCAACTGTTTTGGTATCATTCGCACGTAGTGGAAACTCACCTGAGAGTGTGGCAACAGTTGACTTGGCTAAAGCTTTAGTTGACGAACTTTATCAAGTAACGATCACTTGTGCGGCTGAAGGGAAATTAGCACTTCAAGCCCACGGCGACGATCGCAACCTCTTGCTCTTGCAACCGGCAGCTTCTAACGATGCTGGCTTTGCTATGACATCAAGCTTTACTTCAATGATGTTGACAGCGCTTTTGGTCTTTGATCCAACTGAATTTGCTCTTAAAGCTGAACGTTTTGAAGTGCTTTCTAGTCTTGCTCGTAAAGTTCTTGACAATGTGGCAGATGTGAAAGAGTTGGTTGACCTAGACTTTAACCGAGTGATTTACTTAGGTGCAGGTCCATTCTTCGGACTTGCTCATGAAGCACAACTGAAAATTTTGGAATTGACTGCTGGTCAGGTTGCAACTATGTATGAAAGCCCAGTTGGCTTCCGTCATGGTCCAAAATCTCTTATCAATGAAGATACTGTAGTTTTAGTTTTTGGTACTACAACGGACTATACTCGTCAGTATGATTTAGACTTGGTTCGTGAAGTTGCTGGTGACAAAATTGCTCGTCGCGTTGTTCTCTTGAGTGATCAAGCTTTTGGTCTTGAAAACGTTAAGGAAGTAGCACTTGGCTGTGGCGGTGTCTTGAATGACGTTTACCGTGTATTTCCTTATATTGTTTATGGTCAACTATTTGCTCTCTTGACTTCGCTTAAGGTTGGAAACAGACCTGATACACCATCACCTACAGGTACAGTAAACCGCGTCGTTCAAGGTGTTATTATTCACGAATTCAAATAATAAGGAGAGAAGGATGAAAGCATACACAGAACGTGTATTTGGGAAAGTTGATGGCAAGGCTGTTGTCGCATATCGCTTTGAAACAGAAGCAGGCTATCAACTAGAAATCATGACCTATGGTGCAACGATTCTAGGCTATGTAACTCCTGATAAGGCTGGTAATTTTGCCAATGTTATCCTAGGCTTTGATGATTTTGACAGCTATGTAGGTAACAGTCCTAAACATGGAGCGAGTGTAGGTCCAGTTGCAGGTCGTATCGCAGGTGCGACATTTGAGCTTAATGGAAAAACCTATGAACTCGAAGTCAACAACGCAAGCAACTGTAACCACAGCGGTTCGACAGGTTGGGATTCTAGCTTGTTTGAATTGGTTGAAGTCAGCGACCATGGTTTGACTCTTTACACAGAAAGAACAGACGGTACAGGAGGTTTCCCTGGGAATCTTAAAATCTGGATTAGCTACCACTTGGAAGAAAATGGTGCTTACGAAGTTAGCTATAAGGTGACGACGGACCAGGATACCTTGGTTAATCCGACCAATCATAGCTACTTTAACCTGTCAGGCGATTTCACTCAGACTGTTGACCGCCATGTCTTCCAATTGAACACTGGGGGCATCTATCCAATTGCTCCTGATGGTGTTCCAGCTAAAACTCCAGATGCTAATCGTGATGTGGTCAAACATATCTACAATGGTGCCTTGTTGAAAGATATCTTTGCAGAAGAAGATGAACAGATTCAACTCGTATCTGGCTTAGACCATCCATTTGCTCTTCCTGCAGGACATGATAATGCTGGTTTCCTCTATGACCAAGGCTCAGGTCGTTTCTTACTCTTTAAAACAGAAGCTCCTTGCTTTGTAGTCTACACAGCTAACTTTGTGGATGAGAGTGTGATCATAGCTGGTCGACCAATGATTCAACATAATGGGATTGCTCTTGAAGCACAGGCTTTACCAGATGCTATTCATAGTGATCTTAAAGATCAAGTGATTCTAAAAGCAGGTGAAACTTTTACCAGCAAAACTCGTTACGAAATTGTCGTTAAATAAAAAAATTCTCTGAAGTCATAGGATTTCAGAGAATTTTTTATTATTCTTCATCTGGTGTGAGAATCATCGGAATGATGATTGGTTCACGTTCAGTATTTTCGTAAAGGAATGGTCGAATGGCGTTTACGATAGCACCATTGACTGATTGGACGCTGGCATCCTTGTTTTTCAAAGCGATACGAATAGCATTGAAAAGGATGCGTTGACTCTGACGGATCAAGTCGCCAGATTCGCGCATGTAGACGAAACCACGACTAAGGATATCTGGTCCAGAAATAATCATCTGAGACTCAAAGTCTACCGTTGCGACAGCAAGTACAACACCATCTTCGGATAGGTCTCGGCGGTCTTTTAGGACTGCTGCTCCGATTTCACCGATCCGATTTCCATCGACGTAGATATCTTGAGCATTGAAATGACCAGCGATACGAGCAGAGTTTGCAGTAAGGGCAAGGACATCACCATTGCTCATGATAAAGATATTGTCTTTTTCAACTCCAGTATCTACGGCAAGTCCAGCGTGGACTTTCTGCATGCGGTATTCACCGTGAACAGGCATGAAGTATTTTGGTTTGATGAGGCGGAGCATGAGTTTTTGTTCTTGCTGACCACCATGTCCAGATGTATGGATGTTGTTAATCTTACCATGGATAACTTCAACACCAGCTTCAGAAATGATGTTAATCAGCTTGTTAACGCTAGTGGTGTTTCCTGGGATTGGACTAGATGAGAAGATGACCGTATCACCAGGTTGGAGTTGCACCTGACGGTGAGTTCCGTTAGCGATACGAGAGAGAGCCGCCATGGGTTCACCCTGGCTACCCGTACAGAGGATAAGAATTTCACCGGCAGGGTAGTCTTTGATTTCATTTGGCTCGATAAAGGTTCCCTTAGGGGCCTTGATGTAACCAAGTTCAATCCCATTGACAATGGCTTTCTCCATAGAGCGTCCGAAGACAGCAATCTTACGACCTGTTTTAACAGCAGCATCAGTCGCTTGCTGGAGACGGAAGATATTTGAGGCAAAGGAAGCAAAGATGATACGTCCTTCGATACCTTGGATAATCTTCATGATAGACTGACCAACGACCTTTTCAGAGTTTGTAAAGGTTGGCACTTCAGCATTTGTCGAGTCAGAGAGTAAGCAAAGCACTCCGTCTTCACCTAGGGCTGCCATACGGTGCAAGTCTGCAGGTTCACCAACTGGTGTAAAGTCAAACTTGAAGTCTCCCGTACAGACGATTTTCCCTTGAGGTGTGTGGATGACAATTCCCAATGGCTCTGGAATCGAGTGGGTTGTTCTAAAGAAAGTTGCTTTAAGATTTTTAAAAGTCAACTCCGTGTTGTGGTTGATTTCGTGAAGTGTAGCGTTGCGTAAAAGTCCATGCTCTTCGAGTTTTCCACGGATTAAGGCAAGGGCCAGTGGACCTGCATAGATAGGGATATTGGCTTGCTTAAGCAAGAAAGGAATCCCTCCGATATGGTCCTCGTGTCCGTGTGTAATCAAAAGAGCCTTGACGCGGTCGATATTTTCGACAATATAAGAGTAATCAGGGATAACGTAGTCGATACCAAGAAGATCATCCTCGGGGAATTTAATCCCTGCATCAACGATGATAATTTCGTCTTGGTATTCGATTCCGTATGTATTTTTACCGATTTCTCCTAGACCACCAATGGCAAAAACGCCCACTTCTTCTGGTTTAAGAGTATAGGCCATATTAGAACTCCGTAATTTCGAATGCGCCAGTTTCTTTTTCGTAGTCTAGCAATTTGTCTGACAAGAGCTCGATATATTCAACGTTGAATTCTGGACGGTTTTTTTCAACAAGTTCACGGGCGATGATACGTCCCTCAAGTTCTGAGCTGGCATCAATGTCTAAGTAAAGTGAGCGTGTTGTTTCACGACGTGGGCTACGGTCTTTTGTTTCTTGATAAAAAACTTTGTAAATCATGTGTTTCCTTTCTTTTTTCAGGTCAGCTGTATTCAAAAAATTACCAGCTTGAAGCTGTTTGTTTCTATTTCATTTTCTGCCTGTATTGACCTTGATTCGTTACAATTATCTCAATTATAACATAAAAAGGGGAATTAGTAAAAGAGGGGGAATGTCGATAATTGGATGGTAGAACTCGATCCTATACCATAAAAGTGTCAGGGTTAAACAGAGAAAAACTCTTGATCGAGGTCAAGAGGCAGTTTCAAATCTAGAACAACAAAAAAGAGAGGACGTATCTACACATGGGGTTTTTACAGTCCAAAGCTGAAGGCAGTCCCACACCTGTACCAGAAATTGGTACCTTTGAACGCTCTGTTACCAGTCGCCCTACGTTATCCTCTCAATATTTATATTTTACTATAACTTACTGAGGGAATCAACTTTAAAAGCACCAAAAAACCCTTGACCGAAGTCAAGAGCCATCTAACACTGGGGGCGAACTATTTAATCGCAATTCCAGTTCTTTAGAAACCGAAGTTTCAGGGATAGCACCGCAACCCGAAGAGTCAACGACTCGACCTGATTTTCCTACCAATGTTGAATTACATTTTAACACTGATAGACCAACATTGTCAACAGTTTATATAAAAATAGCAATACCAAAAGGAGGATTAAGAATGTTTAGTTTGTTTGAATTTGCGATAGGAGCTCGCCTCTTGGTGTTTATAGTCTTTGTAGCTTGTGTCTATGGGGGGAATGCCTTGTTTATGCATCTGGAACACCGCAAAACAAAATTCCTTTGGAAGCTTGCTTTTGTGACTCTGTATTCGTTTTTCCTTCTCCTAGTGACCTATGTGGTCTGGTTCGTATTTTACTTTGGTTTGAATTCTTAAGTGCTTGTCCTGTCTGTTTGGCAGGGCATTCTTGTTTGGAAACAAAGAAAATTCCCATGTGTCAGCTTTTGTAGTATAATAGTAAACAGACAAAAAGATAGGAATGTGTTATGAAAGTATTAGCTTTTGATACGTCCAGCAAGGCTCTGTCTTTAGCTATTTTAGAAGACAAGCAGCTTCTTGCCGAGACGACTATTAATATCAAGAAAAATCACAGTATTACCCTCATGCCAGCCATCGATTTTTTGATGGCCAGTCTAGATTTGACACCCAAGGATTTGGATCGAATCGTCGTGGCAGAGGGGCCTGGTAGTTATACTGGCTTGCGAATTGCAGTAGCAACTGCTAAGACTCTGGCTCACACCTTAAACATTGAGTTAGTGGGGATGTCTAGCCTTTTAGCTCTGGTACCGAATCAAGAGGAAGGTCTGGTTGTTCCTTTGATGGATGCTCGTCGTAACAATGTATACGCAGGGTTTTATGAACATGCTCAACCTGTCTTTCCAGAAGCGCATCTGCCCTTTGCGGAAGTCCTAGAGCAAGTCAAGGATGCCGACCAGGTGACCTTTGTTGGTGAAGTGGCTACCTTTGTGGAGCAGATTCAAGAGCAATTACCACAGGCTAACTATCAAGAAACCTTACCAAACGCAGCAAATCTTGCTCTTTGGGCCTGGGACAAGGAAGCAGACTCCCTGCACGATTTTGTGCCGAATTACCTCAAACGTGTCGAAGCTGAGGAAAATTGGCTCAAGAACCACGCCGAGTCTGGCGAGTCTTACATTAAGCGCCTATGATAGAAATCAAACGAATCCAACGGCAACCTGACGTGGCACAAGCTATCTACGAAGTGATGACGGATGTTTATCCCGTCAGTCCTTGGACGTTGGAACAAATCCAAGCAGACCTGTCTCAAGACCAGACTTGGTATGCTCTAGCTTATGATGGGGAAGAAGTGATAGGTTTTCTAGCCATTCAGGAGAATCTTTTTGAAGCAGAAGTCCTGCAAATTGCTGTCAAAAAAGCCTATCAAGGTCAGGGGATAGCCTCAGCCTTGTTTGCAACATTGCCGACAGACAGGGAGATTTTCCTTGAAGTCAGAAAGTCCAACTACCGAGCGCAAGCATTTTACAAGAAAGAAAAAATGGCAGTCATCGCTGAGAGAAAGGCCTACTACCATGATCCAGTCGAGGACGCTATTATCATGAAGAGAGAAATAGATGAAGGATAGATATATTTTAGCATTTGAGACATCCTGTGATGAGACCAGTGTCGCCGTCCTGAAAAACAACGACGAGCTCTTGTCCAATGTCATTGCTAGTCAAATTGAGAGTCATAAACGTTTTGGTGGCGTAGTGCCAGAAGTGGCTAGTCGTCACCATGTCGAAGTCATTACAGCCTGTATCGAGGAGGCGTTAGCAGAAGCAGGAATTACTGAAAACGATGTGACAGCTGTGGCGGTTACCTACGGACCAGGCTTGGTCGGAGCCTTGCTCGTTGGTTTGTCAGCTGCTAAGGCCTTTGCTTGGGCTCATGGTCTTCCTTTGATTCCTGTGAATCACATGGCTGGTCATCTCATGGCGGCTCAAAGTGTGGAGCCTTTGGAATTCCCCTTGTTAGCCCTTTTAGTCAGTGGTGGACACACAGAGTTGGTCTATGTGTCTGAAGCTGGTGATTACAAGATTGTTGGCGAAACACGTGATGATGCAGTTGGTGAGGCTTATGACAAGGTCGGTCGTGTCATGGGCTTGACCTATCCAGCAGGTCGTGAGATTGATGAGTTAGCGCATAAAGGTCAGGATGTTTATGATTTCCCTCGTGCCATGATTAAGGAAGACAATCTGGAGTTTTCATTCTCAGGTTTGAAGTCTGCCTTTATCAATCTCCACCACAATGCCGAGCAAAAGGGAGAAAGTTTATCCAAGGAAGACCTATCTGCATCTTTCCAAGCAGCGGTCATGGATATTCTCATGGCAAAAACCAAGAAAGCCTTGGAGAAATATACAGTTAAAACTCTAGTTGTGGCTGGTGGTGTAGCAGCTAATAAAGGTCTTAGAGAACGTTTGGCGGCTGAAATCACCGACGTCAAGGTTATCATTCCACCTCTACGTCTTTGCGGAGACAATGCAGGAATGATTGCCTATGCTAGCGTCAGCGAGTGGAACAAAGAAAATTTTGCAGGCTTGGATCTAAATGCCAAACCAAGCCTCGCTTTTGATACTATGGAATAAAGAGTTAGCTCAGCGTTAACTCTTTTATCTTGGACAAATGCGCGAGTTTTTTAGTATAGTAGAAATATGAGATTTAAAAAAATAATTAGTGTAGCACTTGCCCTAGTGGTATTGTTGCTGTCTCTGCTGGTTTTTCAGCTGTTTCAAAAGACGCAATTGGTCATGTTTGAATCTATTTCATTTAACATGCCCCTCGAATCCTTTGAAAAAGTGTTTGGAAAACCTAATGAAATAGTAGAAGAAACAGAAACTGGTTATCATGATACTTGGCATGCAAAAGATCCCTATCTCTATAAAACTGGGCGCCTTTTCTACGACTATGAAAATTTTAAATGGAAAGGTTATAGTGGTCGTGTGACTTTTACTTTTTCAGAATCACATCGTTTACAAGGGGCGTCGGTTTATTTCCCTGTGGCTTCCAAAGCTCAACAGAAAGAAATCTTTTATCAAATGACCAAAGATATGAAAGCAGAAATCGAAGCTCTACCCAATTTTCAGTCTTTGAAAGTTGATGCCTTGACAGGGGATGATATTGTTGGTTATCGCTTTAAGGTCAAACTGAAAGGGCAAATGAGAGAACTCTGGATTGATGTTTATCCTACAGAATATGAGGATGAGGATAATTCTGAGAACAACCAATATAATATTCGAATCGATCAATCTCGATGGTAGTCGCCCTAGGGTTCTTGTTTTGAACGCTTTGTGACAATAGAATGCTGTATTTGTAAGAATGAGGAGGTTTATGAAAGAAAAAGGATTTTGGGAGGGAGTACAGGCAGCGATGCCAACGGCTCTGGGCTATGTTAGCATTGGTCTGGCCTGTGGGATTATCGGTGCACCCTATGTAACACCTGTGGAAATGGGCTTGATGAGCCTCTTTGTCTATGCCGGGAGTGCCCAGTTTGCCATGATAGCCTTGATAGCAGTTCAAGCACCTGTAGTAGCCATTGCCATGACGGTCTTTTTGATCAATCTGCGTCTCTTTTTATTGAGTTTACATGCATCGACCTATTTCCGTCATACTAGTCTCTGGCATAATATCGGAATGTCTAGTCTTTTGACGGATGAGACTTACGGGGTCTTGATGGGAGAGCTGGTTCATAGGGACAAGGTCAATCCTATGTGGATGCACGGGAACAACCTTAACAGCTATCTGGCTTGGTTTGTCGGAACAGTTGTTGGAACAGCTCTTGGTGGACTTTTGCCAAACCCGGAAGTTTTTGGGTTAGATTTTGCTCTAGTGGGGATGTTTATCGGGATTTTTACTTCCCAGTTTCAAATTATGCAAAAACGGATTCCTATCCGCAATCTACTGATAATTCTAGCGGTTGTTGCGGTGTCTTTCTTTTTGCTTTTGACAGTGGTGTCCCAGTCACTAGCTGTCCTATTTGCGACACTGCTTGGATGTGCAATGGGGGTGGTCTTAGATGGTCAGTAAGTATATTTTAATGGCAATTATCTTCTCTGGCTTGGTGACCTGGATTCCGAGAATGATTCCTTTCATCCTTGCTAAGTACAAAGGATTGCCAGCAATCGTAGAGCGTTTTTTGAAATTTTTACCTGTATCTATTATCTTCGCCTTGATTCTTTCAAGTGTGGTGACAGGAAAAATCGGAAGCTTCCCACAGATAAAATGGATAGACTTTTTAGCAGTCTTTCCAACAGCCTTTGTCGCCTTTCGTTACCGCAATCTGGTGGGGACGGTTATCTTTGGAGTGGTCTTGATAGCAGCCCTACGCTTGGTTTTTTAATCAGCCATAAAGAAAACCTATGGCAAATATAGAAATCATATAATGGCGCAATCCTAATTTTTCTGTTAAGATAAGACTGTATTTTATTTTGGAGGAAATATCATGAAAAAAATCGTTAAATATTCATCACTTGCTGCCCTAGGGCTTGTTGCCGCAGGTGTATTAGCAGCTTGCTCAGGTGGTGAGAAGAAAGATGCTGCATCTGGTGAAGCAACATCTGGTAAGAAAGAAATCGTTGTAGCAACTAACGGATCACCAAAACCATTTATCTATGAAGAAAATGGTGAATTGACAGGTTACGAGATTGAGCTTGTTCGTGCTATCTTTAAAGACTCAGACAAGTATACTGTCAAGTTTGAAAAGACAGAGTGGTCAGGGATTTTCCCAGGACTTGATAGCGATCGTTACCAAATGGCCGTTAACAACCTTAGTTATACCAAAGAACGTGCAGAGAAATACCTCTACGCAGCGCCAACTGCTAAAAATCCTAACGTTCTTGTTGTGAAGAAGGACGACACTAGCATCAAGTCTCTTGATGATATCGGTGGAAAATCCACTGAAGTCGTTCAAGGAACAACCTCAGCTAAACAATTGGAAGCATACAACACAGAACATGCGGACAATCCAACTATCCTTAATTATACTAAGGCAGATTTCCAACAAATCATGTCTCGTTTGAGCGATGGACAATTTGACTATAAGATTTTTGACAAGATCGGTGTAGAGACAGTTATCAAAAACCAAGGTTTGGATAATTTGAAAGTCATCGAACTCCCAAGTGACCAACAACCTTATGTTTACCCACTTCTTGCCAAAGGTCAAGATGAGTTGAAGGCTTTTGTGGACAAACGCATCCAAGAACTCTATAAAGATGGAACGCTTGAAAAACTATCTCAACAGTTCTTTGGTGGCTCTTACCTGCCAGCAGAAGCTGATATTAAATAGTTAAAAATTACCTCTGTTAGTGACAGGGGTATTTTTATGTAAGCACATTCAAAAAAGTGACTGGATTGCCTCATATTCTTTGAC
>CAKPXD010000012.1 GCA_934201655.1 uncultured Streptococcus sp.
AATGCCCTGCCAGGAGAAGTCATCCGCATGCGCGTGCTCAAGGTCAATAAGAAGATCGGCTACGGAAAAGTAGAGGAGTACTTAGAAAAATCTCCTCACCGCAATGAAGAGCTAGACCTGGCTTACTTGCGAAGCGGCATTGCTGACTTGGGCCACCTGGCTTATCCTGAGCAGCTGAAATTTAAGGCCAAGCAGGTCAAGGATAGTCTCTACAAGATGGCAGGAATCTCTGATATCGAAGTGCCCTTGACCTTGGGGATGGACCATCCTGTCCAATACCGCAACAAGGCCCAAGTCCCTGTCCGTCGCGTCAATGGTCAGGTAGAGACAGGCTTCTTTCGGAAAAACTCTCATGATTTGATGCCGATTGAAGACTTTTATATCCAAGATCCAGTCATTGACCAAGTGGTCTTGGCTCTTCGAGATTTGATTCGTCGGTTTGACCTCAAGCCTTATGATGAAAAGGAACAATCCGGCCTGATTCGCAATCTTGTGGTTCGCCGAGGTCACCATTCAGGAGAAATTATGGTTATTTTGGTGACCACTCGTCCTAAGGTGTTCCGTGTGGACCAGTTGATCGAGCAGTTGATCAAGCAATTCCCAGCCATCAAATCCGTTATGCAAAATATCAACGACCAGAATACCAATGCTATTTTTGGAAAAGAATGGCGTACGCTTTATGGTCAGGATTACATTACTGACCAAATGTTGGGCAATAGCTTCCAAATCTCTGGGCCAGCCTTTTACCAGGTCAATACAGAAATGGCAGAAAAGCTTTATCAAACAGCCATTGACTTTGCGGAGTTGAGGGCAGAGGATGTCGTGATTGATGCCTACTCAGGAATTGGTACCATTGGCTTATCAGTTGCTAAGCACGTCAAGGAAGTCTATGGAGTGGAAGTCATCCCTGAAGCAGTAGAGAATAGCCAGAAGAATGCTAGTTTAAACGGCATCACCAATGCCCACTATGTCTGTGATACAGCTGAAAATGCCATGAAGAACTGGCTCAAGGAAGGCATCCAGCCAACTGTTATCCTAGTCGACCCACCACGAAAGGGCTTGACTGAGAGCTTTATCAAAGCCAGTGCCCAAACAGGAGCTGACCGCATCGCCTATATCTCCTGTAACGTCGCCACCATGGCGCGTGATATCAAACTCTACCAAGAGCTGGGCTATGAATTGAAGAAAGTCCAGCCGGTGGACCTTTTCCCGCAGACGCACCATGTCGAGTGTGTAAGCTTGTTGGTGAAACGCAGTTAATCCTCAAAAGGTTCACTGAACCTTTTGAGTCCACAAACGCACCATGTTGAGTGTGTGAGTTTGTTGGTAAAAGCGTAAAAACCTTGTAATGACAGGCTTTTTAAAACCACTGGAAACAGTGGTTTTTTTCAATTTATGGGGTAATTATAAAAGTAAATAGTTGACTTGAATATGTAGGAATCATAGATATGAAACCTATTCCCATATACACATAGGGGTTATGTTTTTCTCAATACCGACTGGGTGTATGGGCATAGAAACGTCCCTATTTTTGTTTTTGGAGTTGTTACAGTTTTTAGAATTCCTTTTCATTCGAAGTCGCTATAATAAATAGGTGGATTTCTAAAAGGGAGGTAAACAATGGTTAGAAGGAGCTATAGAAAGTCAACTCGTCAACAAGAGCGTACTTGTCTGGATTTTGAGAATGAACAAACAGTTGAAATCATCCCTACAAAGATAGAGTTTAATGACGAAGTGAAGAAGAAACTCTGTGTGGCAGCTTATTGTAGGATGAGTACCTTTTATGAATCTTAATCAGGTTGTTTTGAACTTATACTTAAAAATCAAAAATAATCCTGACTGAGGTTTAGCAGTTATTTATGTAGACGAGGAAATGCTAAAATTGATACAATCCTTTTTTCCATCCTAAGTAAATACACATAAATAATGGCTTCCCACAGATTTGATATTCTGTAGAAAGCCATTTTTATTTTATTGAGTTAACAATTTACTGTGGGATGATATTCAGATAAACCTCCTTAGATGGGGAAAATTAAATTATATACCCAAAATTAAAATGTATAACTTACACTTCAGTAAACACCTTTGAGAATATCATTTTGGTAAAGACGTCGTCTATCTGCTTGGCTATATTATTGGATTCAATAAGTGTGCCAAGTTCAATGTTTCCTCGCTGACCATGATATGACAGATTGGCAGAGGTTATCAAAGTTTTTTTCTTATCAACAGAAATGACCTTTGCATGTAAAGCTGCCATTTTATCTTCTAATGGAATATAGTTATATATTTTCAGAAATTGTCCTTTATATCTAAGAATCTTATCAAAGCCTGGTTGCTTATCTATATCATTTACAAAGAATTTAACAAAAACTCCTCGCTGGCTCTTATCGATAATAATATCAACGAGTTCTGAAAAATATGATGATAATGAGTAACCTGTAATAAGAATATTTCGTTCAGCACCATTTATCATGGCCTGCACTGTATTCATTGTTGTTTTGGCGTTGATTGTAAAGGATGGTGGTGCAGTGACTACTAGAGATACCTTGTCGGATTCTGTCGTAGTCATTGCTTCTATAATCGTGTCTATAATATTTTGACATTGATGTTCGTTTAACTCAGGACAACTTCTTTTAAGCATTGAAGCAGAGTTCTGAGTACCGTTTAGCATGTCACTTTTTATTGTGTTTAAGAATAACTGTTTATTTAAATCTCTACCTGACATAAATCACCTACCAACTCCTTGAAATATGATGATTCTTCACGACCTGGAATAGGGACTACAAGACCTCGATCAAGCATTCGGTTTCCATTTTCACACGCTGTTTCCGAAATCATGCAACATGAGTGACAAGCAGCACCATTGGAATTCTTACCGGCAGGAAGATTGTTCATACATTCGGGATCGTTAGTGCATACAAGAGCTTCTTGGAATGCATCACGCATAAGGTTTGTTAGTTGATCTACACTACCAAGTTCAACTAGTCCACCCAATGAACCTTCTTTATCAGAACTTCCTGTATAAAGCAGAATTCCAGCCATATTTTCTCCAAAGTAAATTCTCTCTCTTATAGCAGATGAAGAATAGCCAGATGACATGGACATCTGTTTTATCATCAAGTGAGCAAATGTATGCATAAGGACATAAGTGGCATCACGAGTAACTGTTATTGTCCATCCTTTTGATTCGCAGAACTCTTTATATGATTCAGCGTACTTCTTAGATAAATCTTTTACTGCGCTAGAGTTAATCCAATTTGAGATTGTATCTCTGTTGAACTCGATAAATATTCCTTCACCGTTTACTTCGGCAGCTGGAAGCCAACGTTCTTTTTTTCTTTTTGTAAGAGAAACAACATTCGGCTGCTCATCAGCATCAGGGTCTGGTGCATCTACTCTTGTAAAACCAAGTAGGACTCGAACTTCTCTAAGACGAGTGATTCGGACTATTCTGCTGAAGTATTCACTGAGATAGTCTGGAAGAGAATCTTCTTCAGCCTTAAAATGCTTTTTATTAGACTCATATAATGGGTCGTTATGATGGGTAATAGCGTTGTATTCCATCTGCTTTATTTCGGTGAATTCTTTGATGTTGTTCATTCGGCGTGTGAGAGCTTCGTCAAATTCAGTACGTGTATAAGCAGAGAAGTACATCTCGAATATTTTTGTGATGCCATCATCACCCATTAGTTGTTTAGCTAATTCTATGTCACGTAGATGTTCATCTATCAAATTATGAAGGGGATTAATCCACGGTGGAATAGAAATAGCACTTCTAGTTACTGCAAAGTAAACATTTGATGCACCTCGCTGCGATGGAATAACAGGCTTTCTACATTTTTGGTTCTTCACGCTTGGACGAAACGGGTGATGTCCAGTACATGCTAAATCTTCAAAGTTATCTCTCTGAGTAGCACCATTCATACTGCGATTAGCACCACAACTACATTCAACCCACATATCTGCAAGAGTAGAAGTATTACCAGTTGAATACATTCTTAAAGTTCCTTTGCAATCGGAATAACCTCTATGTACCCACCACTTCCAAGGGAAGTCTGACATATGCCCTTCTTCACATATTGTTATAAAACGAGATGGATAAGCAGGTCGATGACATTTTGGACAGGTTATTCCAAAACGCAGATACTTATCTAAATCAAAATTATTTCTTGCATCAAATAGATGACCACAAGATAGATTTGAGCAAACATGCCAGTAAGGGAAGGTAATTACAGGCACATCTCCAACAAAACTGGTACGAGGCATATAAAAGCAATCTACACTTAAGTAGGAAGCAAGTCTGCCATCTATAATCTTTTGTCCTTTTTCTTTCCAATATTGGATATCAAGAATCGTTACTGAATCCTTTACTGCATCCACGACCGCTCCAGGACCAAAGGTCGTTATAATTTGATTGGGACGTAATTCTCCCAGTTTATTATTATCAAAAGCCATGTTAGTCCTCCGTGTAATAGTACATATTTGCAGAGCTTTCAACTTCACGCATTGAGCGAAGAGTTGCTTTTTCATCTTCAGAGTGAGGCTGATCATAAGGGTTCATAAGTCTGTTGTATTTCTCTGTACCAACAACATAATATCGAAGTTTCTTTGTCTGCACAGCTTGTAGCTTCCACCATTCTATGAACTGCTCTATTTCTGTTTCAGCATCAGCTCTAGCAGAAGGCTTAATAATATTAAGACGATCTATGATAAGATTTTTTACAGACTCAAGTTGTTCATTAGTTAATGAATTTATTTTTGCAGCATCGGGGTTATTTGCCATATTAGGATAATTCAGTCTCAGTGCTGAAATAATCAGGGCATGCATAACGCGGTCTCTAGCTCTTGCAGAGAATGGAGTTGCAGTTGTTCCTTCGACAAAGCGATATAACTGAGAATGGTATCCGGTAAAGTTTTCATAATGAGATAAATCCCGTGGTCTATATGCATTATAAAGCGTTACAACTAATCCAGGGAATGCTCGACCAATACGGCTAGTTGCTTGAATATATTCGGAGTTTTGTTTTGGCTGACCAGTTACAACCATCAATCCTAGTCTGTCAACATCCATACCAACAGCAATCATATTTGTTGCAATAGCAGTGTCTAAGCAGTCTTTTTCTGTATAAGCTTTTTCTAATTGATTTAACTTCTCTGGTATCTTATATGAGGACATACGAGAAGTAATTTCAACATTTCTATTTAAGTAACGGATTTTTTCTAATCCGTACTTATTTTTAATGCGATAAATACGCTTTGGAATATCGTCTTGCAATAGTCTTACACAACCACCAAGTTCTCGAATACTGTTAAAGTATCCGACTAATGAGTAGTAAGGGTCGATGACATCTTTATATTCATCTTGTAAAGACAGAGTATATGCTGACTGCAGAATGATTGCATAAACACGAAGCAAGGCGGTCTTTACAGACTGTCCTGGAGCACAAATGCCCACATATTTTCTAAATGGATCGTCTTCAATAGGAATCTCTTTAATAAAGAAGCTATCACCAATTTCAAAACCGCTTGGTGGAAATTGTGTTGTGTTATTTCTTGCATAAAGACATTTTGTTTGTGCCTCTGCATTTTTTATTGTCGCTGTAGAAACGACATATTTGGGCTTAATGCCATCGTAGCTGCACAACTTTTCTATAATCGTTTCATATGCACCATAAACTGTTCCAAGAGGTCCTGTAATCAGATGCAACTCGTCTTGGATAATAAGTTCGGGTGGAAGGAACGGTTTTATATTCGTAATTGTAGCTGCAGGCAAAGAAGCAGTCTTTTTGTGTGGGCTATGTTCCGCACCAATTGCTATGTAACCATCACGTCTGCAAAGCCTATCGACACGTCCAAACAATGAGTTTGTATTAACGTCCCATGGAAGACGAGCAAATTTATCCACAGTTGAAAGAATGATTGTGGGGCATTTAGCATAAATTTCCTCGTCGACAAGATACACTGGTATAGGAGTTCTTTCATTCTTATATCGGTAGAAGTTGCAATCAGGATCAGAACAGTAAATCTCAATAGACTTTTTATCTGGCTCAATGTTAAAGTTCTCATCCTTTAAGAGTTTACCACAGAATGGGCAAGTTAGTAGTTGCTTGTAAATGTGATTTCGAGCACTCTTAGCTACTTGTGGTGCATCCACTCTTTCAACAAACTCATCAAATTTATTAGCGGTTACTCCGCCGCCGACCCAGAAGCCAATGCTAATTGGTTCTTTTCCGAAGAGTGGATATGCTTTTTGTCTGCTCATTTCAGCTGCAATAACCATCTTAGTGATACGGTCTCTTTGCTGAGTAGTAAGCAAACGAAGAGTGTATCGGAGCATAATTGTAACGCCACCATCACGATTATAATCTTCATTATCATCTGCTCTTAATCGTCTGTTGGCAATAACAAAAGCCATGAGGCCAAGATAAGCCTCAGTCTTACCTCCACCAGTAGGGAAATACAATAGGTCTACATTTTCACGATCCTTATGTTTTGGATCTACAATGCCTGCAAGATTCATTAAAATGAAAGCAATCTGGAATGGTCTCCATCCAAAGTTGTTTTCTTTAATAGTAGGATTTACGAAGTCTTGGAAACTACATTCAATTCCTTGGCCATGTTTCTTTGAATAACTTTTTATACTGTTCTGTAAGAAGATAACACGATTCATAAAACAGAAAGCTTCAAAGGCAGTATCATCCGTTTCAATGATATGAATTCCTTCACGAATTCGACTTAGTGCATCTTGGCATCGTTCAATCACTTTATTTCCAATTTTGCCTTTGAAGTCTGGATTATGCATTCTAGCATTCTCAAGTAGTACTTTATTAATCCAATTTTCATACGCATCAGCTAATGTATTAAGTTTTCCAAGAGTGTCTGTTTTTTTTGATTTTACAGACATACTGAAAGTAGAGAAGAAGTATCTATCAAATCCATCTAATGCAGCACTTACACCGGGGAATTCATATTCAGGAATAAAGGCTGAACGAACACAAGTTGTGCGCCCATTAACTGGTGTATCCCATACTGCGGAACAACCACGACCACGGCCTAAGATTGGACGCTGTTCAAAATAGAACTCGTCTGAAGAAAGAATCTCTCTACAGATATTCTCAGCTAAAAAGGCAGCAGAACCATCTATAGATTTAGCACTTATTTCTACTTGGAACATAATTGCTTCCGTGTTATTCTCAGGATTTTTTCTTTTGTTCAGAACGTAAGCAGTTACAAGAGAGTATCCGCCTTTTAAGGTTATTCTTGAAACATGCACATGGACGTTAGAATCACAAACGAGGGCGTAGTCCTTTGTTCTGTTGAATTCACTGAATTTAACACAGATGGTTTCTTTCATAGGTTGGCGAGTATAAATTGTACGGTTATGTTCTTTTTCATCTTTTCCTGTGTATTTTTCAGAGGACTTTACATAGTCTCCCCATGATACATCTAGATTGATGTTTTCGGTTGTGTTTTGAATATAGAAACTGATACCGATAGAAGATGGCAACTGAAAGTGAGCGCTGGGGATTGGCTCATTATCATCATCTTCGCCAGCTGTAAAATCTTCACCATCTTCAAATGCCATATCGAAATCAACTTCTTGTTCACCTGCACCAGAGTAATTTTTATCATCGCTCTGAACATCAAGCATACCAACAAGGTAGGTATATCTTGGATTCTCTTCTAGAACTTCGTTTTCATCTTGAGGACCAATAAGGTCAGTTCTAATGGAATCTATGATTTTTTGTCTGACCTCGGAATATTTAAATCTATCAGCCATTATGATTCTTCCTCCTTTATAGGATGGGCAGTACCTAACGTATATTTGCAGGTATTGCCGATATGAATATTATCATCAGAGATGAGTTTATATTCCCATTTCTTTTTGTCGGGATCAGCTGTGGAAGCGAATTTACACCATTTGATCCCTTCACGAGCTTTAGATACGACTTCATCCGCGGTAACTTCATTATTAGCTTTGACCTCAACCATATATTTTCCTGTAGTGGTTTCAATCAAGAAATCAGGGTTATATTGCTGTCCGGCTTTCCAGAACAGTCCTAACTGGTTAAGAGGTGGCTTTATCCATCGAATAACGTCCGAATCTTCCTCTAAAATAATTGAGAAAAGGCGTTCAGTATCACTATCAAAAGTATTAGCTGGATAGTAGGACTTTTTATATCCTGTGAATAGATATTTTTTAATGTTACTCTTGTCAGAGAACGGCTTATTGAACTTAACCTTTCCGTCTTCTTTGATATTCTTTACGAATTTGCGGAAGAGAATAAGATCCTTCTGTATGATATGGATATCTTGTGTGTTACGATCCATATGTTCATAAATTTGTTTACGAATATCTGCAACAATAAGAGTGGCATAGCGGCGAACAATCTTTCTTTTATCTTCTTCATCGCCAGGAATATGCTGAAGATATTGTTCTACAACATTAATTACAAAATCAGCATCATCATAAGAAAGCTCACTTACGGAGTCGAGAAGCATACAAGCAAGAGTATTCATAGCATCATCTACTTCAAGTACTTGTGCATCCACGACAGAAAGTAGTTGTTGATTTATAGCATCAAAACGCTCAATTTTTGCCATAGCAACTTCAAAATCTGCAATAGTTCTCTTAACCTCAAAATAATTGAACTTCACCTCAGAAGTGGTCTGTACAAGAATTTTAGGAACAGAGATAGCCTTTGAGGAATACTCAGCAACAACTTTTACAAACTCTTCTTGTGTAAGAGGTTGGCTATTCGGTTTCTTTGCTTTTTGCGGCTGATCAGGGGTAGCGTTAGAAGCAGTAGGGTTTTTAGGTGCTAAGTCAGGCTGGAAATCAAACAAAGTCATCTGATTAGTATCTTCCTTTTTTTCCTTACGCTGTGATGCAACAAAATTTTTTACATACTCTTGATAGATTTCTACTTGTGTTTTAGGGTTGCTTACTTCTGCAAAGGACTTCACTCCAGATGAAGTAATAGCAAAATCCAGCAGAGAGAGTTGTCCATCGTCAACAGAAGAAGATACACCTATAGATTCTGATGGTTCTACAACAGCTTTATCAAGGTCTCTATAACGGAAGATATCACTACTTTTAATTTCATCAACGAGTTCTCTGTAATGGTCATGAGCCACAATATCAAGAGAGTCTAAGACTTCATTTCCGGTTTGTTCTCCAAATGGAAGTCTCAAACCACGACCAATAGTCTGCATAGCAAGAATATCACTCTTTGCAGCGTTAAGAGGTATGATGGTGAATAGGTTGTTGACATCCCATCCTTCCTTTAGTTTGTATACATGAAGAACAATTTCGATTGGGTTTGATGCACTTTCTATAGAAAGAAGAAGACGAATGTTTTCTTCTGATTCTTCACCAGACTGCTTTGAATGAATCTCGATAGCTTTTCCTTTATATTTTCCGTTTTGGAATTTATCGCTATCGATTAAACCACGAATTTTATTTGCGTGATCAGTGTCTTTGCAAGCAATCAGTACGATAGGTTTAAGATAGTCTAAATCGTTTGCATTGCAGTATTCCCGAAGAATAGACTTGCGATGTTCATGCAGAGTAAGTCCATCTCTAATCTTCATTTCGTCAATATCATCTGGATTATATCCAGCCATATTAGAGCGTCCCATAACTACAGGGGTTTTCAAATATCCTTCAACAGCTCCAAGAGCCAAATCATAAGAATAGATAATGTTAGATGTAGTTTTTGGTGTAGCTGTAAATTCTATTCCTAGAATAGGTTTCAAATAGTTAATTGCTTTCATAGAAGCAGGAGCGTAGTAGCGGTGTGCTTCATCCATACAAATAACGAGGTCATCAAACTGAGCTAATATATCTGCAAAGGATGCACCAAGTGTCTCCTTGAATTTATGGAAGTTAAACTGTGTATCAGTCTTGCTGTTAAAAATCTTACCGATATTAAAAATAAACAGCTGTATCTCTGATGTCTTTTCAACAATCAATGACATCTGCTCAAATTTTATAGGGTAGGTGTCATAATTCTCGCCATCATAAACTTTAGGTCTCCCCATTTCAGCTTCCAGACCTTTAAAGATGTACTTAGGATGGTTTGGGTTAGACTCCTTGCGGAGTTTGTCATATATAGTGTTTCCGGGTGCAAGAATGAAAAAGTGTTTGTAACCTTTTGTCTTATATAAATAATATATACTTGCACCCATTAAGCGAGTCTTTCCGATACCTGTAGCCATGTTATAGCAGAAGGATGGAAATTCAAATTTAGAAGTTACCTTTCTTGGCTTTTCACAATATTTAGAAGCGGCAGCCTCTACACTTTCCTTATTATCTTTTTTATAATCACAATGAGAACTAATAGCATCGAGGTAAGAAAGAGCTTCTTCCTGTGGAGTTCTTAAGCTCATTGCATATTTGATGTTATTTACTATTTCAGCCATTTATCTTACCTCATTTTCAAAATCGCACTTATCAAGTAAGTCCTTTGGTATTTTCTTCACTTCGATATTGTCTGGTAAAATCATGTCAGACTGAATCTTAGTACCGTAGACTAGGAGAGATTGAGCTTCTCCAAGTCTTGCAGATAACGATTTTATGTATTCTGCATTTATGAATTCATTCGTAATGTGAATGAATCTTTTCTCTGAAGAATTTCCGTGGAAGATATCCTGTAGTTTGTATCTAAATCCTTCAATTTTACAGATTGCTTCACACAGCATTTCAAATGTATATTCAGGATTAATCTGATAGATTGGAAGTTTCTTATTCTTTACAAAAAGGCTAGGAGCTAATTCATAGAAGCGGTATCCGCCGCCACCTTGCCAGTTGACTTCTTTAGAAATTCCAGTTTTATCCCCATTTATAACATTATCCATTCTAGTTTTACAAAGTGAGTAAGCATGATCTCCGAGTTCAACTCCGACCCAATTTCTTCTCATTTTATGAGCAGTGGCAATCGTAGATGCACTTCCCAAAAACGAGTCAAGAATCCAGTCCCCCTCATTTGAAAAGTAGCGAATAATCATTTCAATTAATGCTTCTGGTTTTTTTCCACTTCGAAATTCAACACCTCCCTCATGTCGACAATTTCCGAAACTTCCTGCTAAATCATAAAATCCTCCAATCGGCTTTTTTCTGTGAACTGTTTCACTGTTTAGTTGGGAAGTAGGGACACCCTGGTAATATTTGCCTTTTGTTGCACCAGCACGTTTGGGACCCGTGAAATATCGATAATCATATCTATCATCCCCAATTCCGTAAACTTTGTATAGTACTCCATAGCCATCAGATTCATAGCGACCAGTTAAATAGTCTCTAAAAAATCGACCAGATGAGTTACCATCAAGAATAGTGCCAGAAGCCCAAATTTCTTTTAAACCATACTCATCTCCAACATCTTTTTTAACTATTTTGTAGTCATTACCTTCAAATATAACGACACGTTTACCGCCAATTGTAGTTTCTTTTCCTTGTTTTTTCTCTTGAACTTCATAAATGAACTTTTCGAATCCCACATCATCATAGTCAAAATTTGGTGATGCATTATGGCTTTTCCTATATACTAGGACCTGTTCAATTTCCTTATGAAAATCCATGTCTGATTTTAAAGTTTTATCAGGATATCTAACACGTACATATAATGTGGTTAGATAATTTGATCTACCAAATATTTCATCTAATAAAATCTTGATATAGTGACTTTCGGAATCGTCAATGTGACAACAGAAAAAACCATCGTCTCGCAAAAGTTCTTTTAGAAGTATAAGACGTTGTTTCATTAATGAAAGCCAAATACTATGCTCTAGGTTATCATCATAATATTCAAAAACACTACCAGTATTATAAGGTGGATCTATGTAGATACATTTAATTCTATTTGAAAAATCTTGCTGTAATGCCTGCAGTGCAATAAGGTTATCTCCATGAATTAACATGTTTTCGCTGCTAGGGTCTCCGTATGATTTTTCTTTATCTTCTAAAAGTATTCTTGGCTCCACAGAGGATTCATCGTATTTTCCAACCCATGTGAGCTCTAATCTTCCTGATTTTTGCATATCTGTATCACTCCTAAAATTTCAGAACGATGTTAACTAGTAGAAGAGGGTTAATATCGAACTTCTTATTAAATTCTGCGATTTCTCGCTGTCCTTCAGCTTTAAAAGCATCAACTTTTTCGTGGAATGATGCTTGGAACTTTTCTAATTCCTTAGTCTTTTCAGCAATCTTCTTGCGAATATCAATTTTCTCGTAGAAATTATCTGAAGTACGTTCTTGTTCCTTTATTTCTTCGATTTCAGCATTCATTTCTTGGCAGGTAGCAACAAGCTGCTCCATCTGAATACGCTCCCAGTTTTCAAGCTTACGTTTGTTATACGCTTTAAGAGGTTCAGTTTGCTTTTGATATCGTTTTAGCATCTCCTCGATTAACTGGGCGTAAATTTTTTGGTATTGTTTGTTTTCTAATTCTGTTGGTTTAAAATAGCGAATGTCACCATCATTGACTTGTTCAAGTGCAGGTATTAATTCAGATTCATCAAAATCCACATATGTACCATTTTCATCACAAAGCAACAGTACAGGGAAGAGTAATTGCATATTATTGCAGAAAGCGCCAATAAATAGAGTTCCGTGAGAACCGATAACTTTTTCTCCCCAGTTATCTATTTTCCAGTAATATAGGTTTGAATCCATTTCGGGTTCATCAAAGTTATTCCAATATTCAACTTCATCTAAATATTTGGTTATGTCGGCTTTAGTAGTTTCAAGAGCATGCTCCTTAGCTGCATTGTTTTCAGTGAGTAAGAGAGAACGTAGTTCTCGAGCCTTTTTGTCTCTCTTGGCATTTAACTTTTTATCAAGCTTATCAAACGCCTTTTTGAATTCTGCGGTTGTATCGCAGGTTTGGTAAATGCTCAAAACCATCTTTTCAAAATCTGAGCCGGATTCTAATGCTCCAAGAGCAATATCTGAGGCACCAAATACACCTTCGAAAAGCTCAAATTTTTTTGAAAGAATATCGTATACTCTTTGATCTGCAGCATTTTGGGTATTTAATAGGTTAATGGCTACAACATCATGTTCTTGGCCATAACGATGGCATCTACCTATACGCTGTTCAATCTTCATTGGATTCCACGGTAAATCGTAGTTGATTACTGTATTACAAAACTGTAAGTTCAACCCTTCAGAACCTGCATCGGTACAGATAAGTATTTTTGCGTTGTTTCTAAAATAGTCAACGATAGCATGCTTGTATTCAACACTGCGTCCATAGTTTGGATTACCATAGTTTTTTACTTGCCATGCTTTATAAATTTCTTTGGGCATCGAATCATCAAAATCACCATTGAATAGGACAATATCTTCTTTAGCAAACCCATTCTTTCTAAGTTCAGAGGCAATATATTTTTGAGTACGTTTTGACTCTGTGAAAATAACAACTTTTTGTGAAATACCTTGTTCTTGCTGAAATTTAAAGGCTATATTTATTGCTGTTTTTAGGGCAGTTACTTTTGCATTTATACTGATTCGATTTGCAATATCAATAATTACATTAACCTCATTAAGTTCTGATTGTATAAATTGTTTCTGTATTATTGTGTCTTCATCCTCAGATTCTTCAAATTCAGACTCATCTATTTCATCTTCAACAAATCTCCAAAAAAGGTCAAAACCATCTTGAGCATTTGCTGATTTATTTCCTTCGTAAAGCTTTTCTAATCTGTTTTTTAAAACTTCGAAGGTATGAATCAATGCAAAGCTTGATGAAGAAAGCAGTTTTCTGATAACCAGTATAATTAGCCCACGATTAGATGTTGGGATAGAGTAAAGTATATCCTTTTTTAGAAAGTTGTTTACTCTCTGATATAATTCGATTTCGTCTGGTGAAAGAGTGAAATCTACTGTCTTGCAAACTCTCTTCTTAAAGTTCATATATTTGCTAACATCTTTACGAAGTGTTCGGTAAAGCACGGGTGAGAGTTGTTGTTTTAATTCCGAATAGTCTTCACCCTCTATATAACGTTTGTTAAAAACTTGTTCACTGCCAAATATTCTGGAGTCTATAAATGATACCAGTCCGTGTAGGTCGGTTAATGAATTCTGAAGAGGGGTGGCAGTCAGTAAAATTTTAGGTATTCCTTTTGATTGCTCGTATAAGTTTTTAGCTCGTTTAGTTCCATGAAATACATTTCTTAGATTATGAGCTTCATCAATGATTATGAAATCCCATTTAACTTTTGGGAAACGTCTCATCAGCTTAGAAGAGTAATCATATGATGTAATTATTACTTTAGCTCTATTAGAATCTAACAAAATTCTTTGCCAGTCTCTTGGATTTTTTTCGACTGTTAATCGGTCTAATATTATTGCTTCTAGTTGAAACTTATCTTCAAGCTCCAATTCCCATTGTTTTCTAAGTGACGCAGGAAGGGCAATTAACACATTTTTTGCATCTGTTTCTAGAACGTACTTCAACACAAGACCCGCTTCAATCGTTTTCCCAAGACCTACCTCATCAGCTAATATAATGCCACCAGTATTCAATGCTTGGATAGCGGCGCAGAAAGCGTTAATTTGATGAGGATTTAATTCTATATTTGCATGCAAAAGGAAATGAAACGGTGAAGTTTCAAGTTCGAATTTCTTGTATCTACTGTATTGTTCAAGCAGTAGGTTACCTTCCATTTGAGTCTCCTTTGTGTAATTGCTCAAATATTCCAAAAGCAATACCTTTAGCCATCAATGGAGGTACAGCATTTCCAATTTGTACAAATTGAGATGTACGAGGGCCTTCAAAAAAATAGCTATCTGGGAAAGATTGGATTCTTGCAGCTTCTCTTACTGTAATAGAACGATGTTGCTTCATATCTGGATGAATAAAATAATGTCCATCCTTTGATAAGTGGGCGAGAATAGTGTGACAATATGGTTTATCACCCTCAACAACTTTATATCTATCAACAAAGGAATGTCTATTCTTATGAGTCTTCAATTCGTCTGGCAGATCATTATAATTTAATCTTTTATGTCCATCATTCCACAATTCGATTGCTCTCTGATAGATTTTTATATCACGATCAATGTTTGGCCTGCAGTTATGGTGCGTTAAAACATCGTCTTTGGTTCTAATGCCAGTTTTAACAACATAGTTGCTAGGCTTTTTCTTTGTGTAGGTATTGCAGCTTTCTCCAGGGTGTAATACCGGAAGATCAGTAAATAGGTCATTTACTAACGCGTTTGTTTTTACTTCTAAAAAGTCAGGATAATTGAGTCCGGTTTCTTTTAGCCAACCTACAATAATCATCCTTCGTCTATTTTGGAGAACTCCAAAGGTTTTTGAATTCTGTTCTCTGCATTCTATTTCATATCCTACGCGTTTAAGATATTTCTGTATATTTTTCCATGTGGTACCATTATTAGCAGATAAGATTCCTGTAACATTTTCAAATACAAACATACGTGGTTGATATCTTTTAAGAAATCTGGCATAGAGTTTATACAAATAATTACGTGGGTCTTCTTCCATAGGAACTTCCATATGACTACTTTGAGCTCTTCCTACAAGTGAATATGCTTGGCAAGGAGGACCGCCAACAATAACATCAACCCTGGAAATCCCACTAATTTTCATGATTCCATCTATGTTTTTAAATATTGATGGAAGACTCTCGTCTGACATAGTTTCGTTAATAATAGTTTTTGTAATTGAAGCAGGTATTTGCTTCATGAAATCGTCTCTTGTAATTTTTCCGGAGAGGTATTTTTTATATAGCGCTAAATTATTAGAGTTTTTTAAATAATAGTAAGCGCTTCTGGTTTCAAGTGTTTTTGCTGCAAATTCGTTCATTTCCACGTGAGCAACGGGAGTAAATCCGGCTTGTAAGAAGCCTTCTGATAATCCCCCTGCGCCAGCAAACAAGTCAATGAAATTGTAGCTTTGTTTTACATCTTTTAACGACATAAGAATTCCTCAATTCGTTATATTTATAGTGAGGTGGTAGTGGGTTTCTCACTAGACGATGCCTTTTGTTCAGAGGCATGGTTAGGAATAAACTCCATAATGTCACTGATATCACATTTAAGTTCCTGACAAATCTTACCGAGAACATCGGTTGTTACATTTTCATCTTTGGTGAGCTTTGCGAGTGAAGAAGAACTAATCTTTGCATTCTTTCTTAAGTATGATTTCTTCATTTGTTTATCAATCAGAAGTTTCCATAACTTATTATAACTGATTTTCGTTTTTATTATTCCTTTGTGTCCTAAGAGCTTTCACATAGTTCACAGTTATTAGTAGACAAACTTAAGATATAGTTCTTTTCTAAAATTTCTTCTGTTTCGAGTATACAATCTACCTACTTGTCATAAGTAATAAAAATCTGCTCATTAGTGCTTTTATAAATCCGTATAAAGCCATAGCCATTTTCTATATCTTTACCTGGGTTTTTGAACATGCAAGAATCATGTGCGATAGCAGATAGTGTGGTAGTAAAAAGTACTGCCAAATCATATACAATAATGCCTTTGAAATTTACCCCGTTACCAGCATTGTCAGGCGTTTCAAATCTATACTGTTATGTACATGCGGTTTTTCTTTTGTTTCAGATAGAGAGCTATTAAATTCTTTCAAACGATCATTTAATGTATTCTCTATTTAATAAATGGGCCATATCTTAATAGATGGGCAATATCAAAACAAATTCTGTATTAAGATTTCTAACTCCTGAAATAAATTATACCAATTTATTGAGATAAAGACTAGTAAACTTATGATACTATTTCAAGGTGTGCCACATATTTTTTAATTGTTAAAGAAACAACTTGATAGCAACCTATCAAGATATTTTAAATTAAAAGTAACTTCCAATTAATTGGATTAAGTGGAAGTTAGTCTAAAACGGATTTTTATGGTGGAATTAAGTGTGAGACGTTTGTGGTAGAAATGAGGCCTACTATGACCAGACATAAACACCTTACCCTTTCAGACTGTAATGATATCCAACTAGGTTTAGAGCGCGCTGAAACCTTCAAAGCTATCGGACAACTTATTCTAAAAGATCCGACTACTTTTTCTAAAGAAGTAAAATGAAAAAACAAATTAGACACTCTACCTCTAACAACCTTCCTTGCCCTCTACTTGATAAAGCTCCCTTTGTCTGTAATGGGTGCTCTAAAAGAAGACAAAACGGTGTCTATAAGAAGATTTTCTACCTTGCTAAACAAGCTCAAAAACAATACGTACAAACTCTTGTCGAATCTCGTAAAGGAACTCCTCTCAATTCCAAGACCTTCTGGGACATGGACAAAGTCATTTCTGATAGAGTTAAAAAGGGACAACACATCTATCATATCCTCAAAACTTACAATCTTGATGTCAGCTCCTCAACTGTCTATCGACATATCCGAAAAGGATACCTATCTATCGCTTCTATTGACCTAGCCAGAGCCGTTAAATTCAAAGAGCGACGGAAAAGTAAGCTACCTTCCATACCAAAAGAAGATAAAAATGGCCGTTCCTATGAGGATTTCCAAAACTATTTAGCACTTAATCAACTAGAATCTTGACTGGACATGGACACAGTTATGGGCAGAATGGGAGGTAAAGCCCTACTCACCTTCAATCAATCTTTGTGTAACTTTATCTTCGCTAGGCTTCTGGACAATAAAACTGACCTTGAGATTATCAAACACCTCTATGACATCAATTACACTCTTCACCAAGCTGACAAAGACTTCTGCCAACTCTTTCCTATTATTCTGACAGATAATGGAGGATAGTTTGCTAGGGTTGATGACATCGAAATGGATGTGCGAGGAGAGAGTAAATTTTTCTTTTATGACTCTAATCGCTCTGACAAGAAAGGGAGAATTGAGAAAAATCACACACTGATTCGAGACATTCTACCTAAGGGAACTTCCTTTGACAATATAACTCAAGAGGATATCAATCTCGTCTGTTCTCATGTCAACAGTGTCAAACGCGCTGCTTTGAATGGAAAGTCAGCCTATGAACTCTTTGCCTTTACTTACGGAGAAGAGATTCCTAAGTTTCTCGGCATTTCTAAAATAGCTGCAGAAGACGTCTGCCAGTCGTCTAAATTACTCCAACATAAGATCTAAAAACTAATCTTTAACCCCATTCAAACGTCTCACACTAACTTCCGTATATTGGGGTCAGGGGCTTATACCAGAAGCAGTTCGTGAGATAATGAGACATGGATTTGATGACTTGAATCTGGAGAAATTGTGGTGCGGTTATTTTGACGGCAATACAAAGTCACAGAGAGTTCAGGAAAAATGTGGTTTCCGTTATCATCATACAAAAGAGAAGGTTCCATGTGCATTGGAAGATGTTCTTCGTACAGAACACATAACCTGTCTATCAAAAGAAGAGTGGATTTTAATTAAGTAAATCACTGTTTGTCAGAGTAAGGAGTGTATGACGAAACGGTAAGTAAAAGCATAAAACCCTTGTAACAAAAGGAAAAATGAAAAGCCGTGAAGTAGCATCTTTATTCGAAAAGAGGGAAAGTATTAGAG
>CAKPXD010000013.1 GCA_934201655.1 uncultured Streptococcus sp.
GGTCAAAGCTGACCTCGGAGCTATTCAAGCTGCTGAGCGTGAAACTACAACTGTAGTAGTCTTTACAAATGGAGATGCCATCAAGTCAGTTAAATTAGAAAAAACCGGTTCTCTTGCAGCTAAAACAGCAGTTGCAAAAGTAGAATTGTAATACACTAAGGGGTTGGAAGCTGTTTTCCAACCTCTTGTTTATAGGAGAAAAACATGAAGTTTTTAACACTCAATACTCATAGTTGGATGGAAAAAAATCCTGAAGAAAAATTTCAGCTCTTGTTTCAAGATATACTTGAAAACAGTTATGATTTGATTTGTTTTCAAGAAATCAACCAAGAAATTACATCAACTCAAGTAGAGTCTGGACCACTTTACAATCCGTTACCTTCAGCAGAACCCATTCACCAAGACCACTATGTTCGTCTTTTGGTAGAGAAGTTGTCTGAAAAAGGACTGGACTATTATTGGACATGGGCTTATAATCATATAGGCTATGACCGTTATCATGAGGGAGTTTCAATTCTATCTAAAACACCGATTGAGGCGCGTGAGATTTTGGTTTCAGATGTAGATGATCCAACTGATTATCACACTCGTCGAGTTGCACTAGTAGAAACAGTAGTAGAAGGTAAAGAGCTTGCAGTTGCGAGTGTGCATCTCTCTTGGTGGGATAAAGGATTCCAAGAGGAATGGGCAAGATTTGAAGCAGTTCTAAAAGAGTTGAATAAACCTCTATTACTAGCAGGAGATTTCAACAACCCTGCAGGTCAGGAAGGATATCAAGCTATCCTAACTAGTCCGCTAGGCTTACAGGATGCCTATGAAGCTGCTCAAGAAAGAAGAGGTAGCTATACAGTCCCACCTGAAATCGATGGTTGGAAGGGAAATACAGAACCGCTTCGAATTGATTACGTCTTTACGACAAAAGATCTTCAGGTAGAAAAGTTACAGGTAGTTTTTGATGGCCAAGCAAGTCCGCAGGTCAGTGATCACTTTGGTCTTCAAGCAGAACTTTCTTGGAAGAACTAACTAAGAATTTTACTAAAATAAAACGAGTCCCCCTTCGGATATACGAAGGGGGTTCCTTATTCAAGGGGTTAATATAGTTAAAGTTTTTAGTTGAATAACTTGTAAAATGAAATAAAATCCTTTAAAATAAAATGTGTTGGAGGAATTTATGAATGTAAATCAAATTGTGCGTATGATCCCGACGCTAAAGATAAATAATAGAAGATTAAATGAATTGTTTTATATCCAAACCTTGGGTATGAAACCCTTGCTTGAAGAGTCGGCTTTCTTATCGCTAGGAGACCAGTCAGGCATTGAAAAATTGGTTTTAGAAGAATCACCAAGTATGAGAAGCCGTAAGGTTGAAGGGACCAAAAAATTAGCTAGATTGATTGTAAAAGTAGCGAATCCATCCGAAATTGAAGCCTTACTAGCTAGAATGGAAAAACTTCCTCAACTCTATAAAGGAAATAAGGGATTTGCTTTTGAAATCCTTTCACCAGAAGGAGATCTTGTCCTAATCCATGCGGAAGATGACATCAAAGATTTGAGAAAGTTTGATGAAACTGTTACTTTCACAAAAGATGAGAAAGTGCAATATTTGACAGCGTTTGATATTTCAGCAGAAATTAACTTGCCTGCTGAAACGACGAGCCTACTTGAAAAAGAGGAAATCGAAACTAGCATAACTTTTAAACAAGCCCAAGGTAGTGATTTGCTTGTTGAAAATAATGTAACTTGGGATTTGTCTATGTTGAAATTCCAAGTAAAAGAACTTGAATTGGCTAGTCTGCGTCAACGTTTTGAAACTGCAGGTTACTTTGTTCCTAAGTCTGAGAAGTTTTTCCTAACCAAGGATGCCAACAATATCGAATTGTGGTTTGAGGAAGTATGAAACAAGAAATCATTCAAAAAATAGAGCAACAAATTGAGGCAGGGATTTATCCTGGTGCCTCTTTTGCGTATTATCGGGATGGTGAATGGTCTGATTGGTACCTCGGAGAAGCAAATCCAGAAATTGGAGAGCAGACTTGTCAAGGTTTAGTCTATGATTTGGCAAGTGTGAGCAAAGTCGTCGGAGTTGGAACTGTCTTAACCTTCTTGTGGAAGCAAGGCAAGATTGAGCTCGATCAATCCATAAAGACCTATCTTCCAGAGGCGGATTATCCAGATATCACCATTCGTCAACTTCTAACACATTCTACGGACTTGGACCCGTTTATTATCAATAGAGACCAGTTGAGTGCAGAAGAATTAAAAGAAGCTATGTTTCATTTGAATCGACGAGAGAAGAGAGCTTTTCTATACTCGGATGTGCACTTTCTCTTGCTAGGATTTATCCTGGAGAATTATTTTGAAAAAAGCTTAGACCAGATTTTACAAGAGCAAGTTTTGGATCCATGGAAGATGAAGGAAACTCAGTTTGGACCGGTTAGCAGTGCTGTCCCAACTGTTCGGGGACAGAAGGCAGGAGTGGTGCATGATCCAAAGGCACGTTTACTAGGTAGACATGCTGGGAGTGCAGGCTTGTTTTCAACTGTGAAGGATTTAAAAATCTTCCTAGAGCATTATTTACAGGATGATTTTGCTGACGGATTAAGCCAGAATTTTTCAGATTTGAGTGATAAAGAACGCTCTTTGGCCTGGAATCTTGAAGGTGATTGGCTAGACCATACAGGCTATACCGGAACCTTTATCATGTGGAATCGTAAGAAGCAGGAAGCTGCGATTTTCTTGTCTAATAGAACCTACGAAAAAGACGAGCGTGCCCAGTGGATCATAGACCGTAATCAGGTCATGGACCTAATTCGTGAAGCAGACTAGGGAGGAAGTATGTCAAAGGTTGTTAAAGGAACTCTTTTTACAGTAATTGCAGGTATCGCTTGGGGCTTATCTGGGACCAGTGGTCAGTACCTGATGGCTCACGGAATATCAGCTCTAGTCCTAACTAATATCCGTTTAATAATCGCAGGTCTCCTCTTAGTTCTTTTATCGTATATTAAGTCCAAAGAGCAATTTTTAGCTTTTTTAAAAGATAAATCGAGACTGTTTTCTCTCTTGCTATTTTCTTTATTTGGTCTCTTTCTGAATCAATTGGCTTATTTAACGGCTATTCACGAGACAAATGCAGGTACAGCGACGGTTCTTCAGTATGTCTGTCCTGTTGGAATCTTGGCTTACACATGTATAAAGGATAAGGTAGCACCTACTATAGCAGAAATCCTTTCTATGTTTTTGGCTATAGGTGGAACCTTTTTAATTGCGACTCACGGTCAAATGGATCAGCTTTCTATGACACCAGCAGGTCTCTTTTGGGGTTTGTTCTCTGCTTTAACCTATGCTCTTTATATCATTTTACCCATTAAGCTCATTCAAAAATGGGGGAGTATTCTGGTTATTGGTGTCGGTATGACCATCTCTGGTTTTGTAGCAGTGCCATTTACTGGGATTATCGGTACTAGTCTACCTATGTCTTTTGATATCTTCTTAGCATTTACTGGAATTATTCTCATCGGGACTGTTTTTGCCTACACGGCCTTTCTTAAGGGGGCAAGTCTGGTTGGGCCAGTCAAATCTAGTCTCTTGGCCTCTATTGAACCAATATCTGCTGTATTCTTTGCTTTCATGATTATGGGAGATATCTTTTATCCTATAGATTTTCTTGGTATGGCAATGATTTTATTGGCTGTGACTATTATTTCTTTAAAAGATTTAATGCTAGAAAAGAGACACAAGTCCATTTAAGGACAGAACAACCTTATAAAGAGGTTGTTTTTTTATGCTCTAGTATCAATTTAATAAATTTTAAGATTGAAAGTTTATAATAAAGGTACAAAAATAAGCTAAACGGAGGAAATATGAATTTTTTACAAAGTATTCATCCTGCTAAACCTTTAAGATACTTAAAATGGTTCGACATCTTAATCATCACTGTTTTAATGTTTGGAGAGTTTATCATCCGTTCTACTCAACAATTTATGGAGAGTCTATCACTTTCAACTCTTGCTAGTGTTGCGGAAACTACAACAAATGTAGCAAGTGATGGGGCAGCTTATTCTAGTAATTTTACTTTTCAATTGATGATGTTAGGGATTACTTTCCTTTATCTCTTGATTCGAAATTATGATTTTAAACAACTTCCTATACGCTTTTCCTGGTCTGTTTTCATCTGGGTTCCCCTTATCTTTGCTATTGTTGGTATTTTTGGTGATATTGTAACAACCCTTAGTGGTGAGTACAATTACTTTAATCCTCAGTTGATTCCTTTTATAGACCCAATGGAAATCATTAGAAAATTCATGGCCTTAACGCCAATGGCTATTGGCTATGCGCTTTTAAATGGTTTTTACGAAGAATTTTTTTTCTTGGGATTACTGACTTCAGTAAAAGAAAAGGATCAGTGGCTGGTTCTATTATACTCAGTAATCATACGGATTTCTTTCCATACCTACCAAGGATTACTCTGGGCCTTAGTTATTGGGCTTGTATATGGACTATTCTATTATTTCTTGTACAAATATGTAGTCAAGAATTTACTGCCATTCTTTCTTATGCATGCTCTTGCAGATATGTTTGGTTCAAGTCTCTTGTACCTCTTGATTACTTGGGGAACTTAAGCAAAAAATCCACTCATTCGAGTGGATTTTTTTATGAAGGCTTTTAGTCTTTATTTTCGTATGGCAAGATCAAGTTCAAAAGGATACCTGTCATTGCTGATAGGGCAGTACCTGAAAGTGTAACTGGACCAAGTTTAAGGATTGCTCCACCAAGTCCAAGCACGAGCATTGCACTTGCGATGATAAGATTACGCATTTGACCAAAGTCTACACGTTCCTTAATCAAAACTTTCAAACCGTTGCTGGCGATAACCCCATAAAGAAGGATTGACATACCACCAAGTACGGCGCTAGGGATTGTAGAAATCAAGGCAGTGAATTTACCAAGGAAGCTAAGGGCAATTGCGATAAAGGCTGCGTTACGGATAACTGAGACAGAAGCGATACGAGTCATACCGATCACCCCTGTATTTTCACCGTAGGTAGTATTAGCAGGACCACCAAGGAAGGCAGATACAGATGTAGCGATACCGTCACCAAGAAGGGTACGGTGAAGACCTGGTTCTTTCAAGAATTGACGGCCACAGATTTGGCTCAAGACCGTGTGGTCTCCAATGTGTTCTGAGATTGTTACGATTGCGATTGGTAAGATTGCGATTGTCTCTGGACCGAAGTAAAGGTTGTATTCTTTGAAGGCACCACCTGTGTTAAATGGTAGATAGAAGCCAGGGACTTCGAACCAGTTAGCTTGAAGAACAGGTGTGAAGTCTACTAGACCAAGGAAGACTGCAAAGATATATCCACCGATAATGGCAAATAAGAAAGGAATGATACGAAGGAATCCTTTTCCTTTTGTATTGATAAAGGCAGCGATGAGGAAGGTAACCACAGCTACAAGAGCATTTTTCCAGTTGCCATCAGCAACAAGACCAGCATTTGTTACAGCTGAACCTGCAAGACCAAGACCAATTACAATAATCATAGGTCCGATAACGATTGGTGGTAAAAGTTTATCAATCCATTTTGTACCAGCAAAGCGGATGCTAGTTGAAACAAGAACGTAGATTAAACCAGTTAAGATAACTCCTGTTTGAGCGGCAGAAACATCGCCACCCAATTCCTTCATAGCAAGAGACATTGCAGTGATGAAGGCAAAAGAAGAACCGAGATAGACTGGAACTTTAAAGCCAGTACATACCATGTAGATCAGTGTTCCGACACCTGATGCGAAGAGGGCAACAGATACAGGCATTCCCAAAATCAATGGTACCAAGATTGTTGCACCAAACATGGCAAACACGTGCTGGAAACTGAGTAGGATTCCCTTACCAAAAGAAGGACGTTGGTCAACGTCGAGTAACAAATCAACAGTTGATTCTTGTTTCATAAATACCTCACTTTTTGGGCACCAAAAAAGAGCCCATTATTTTACAGCAATAGGCTCTCAGAGTAAGACATCTTTAAAACATGGTTATCCCAATATTTAAAGAATTTCATATATATCTGCGTCTTCGTCACCTCACGGGATGACATTAAAAACCTTTGCTTGTGATAGTATAGCAGAAAAAAATGATTTTGTAAATCATTTTTTTCCCGAGCCAAGAAACAAAAAAGCGAGGTGTGATTTTGTAAATCATTTTTTCCCGAGACTTGAAATAAGAGAGCGAGGTGTGATTTTGTAAATCATTTTTTCCCGAGCAAGGAAATAAAGACGCGAGGTATAGTCTTGTGAGTATCTATTTAAAATATCCTAAAGTGGGCGTTTGTTGGGCATACCAGCCTTACGTGGGTATTTATTTGGAGTTTCCTTTTTCTTTTCTACAATGGTGATGTAGCGAGGGTCTCCATTAGGAAGTGTGTAGCTAATGTTATCTTCAACCTTACTAAAGAGAAGGTTGAGAGCATTTTTGGCTTCTGTCAATTCCTCAGGAGCATTACTGGCCTTAAGAGCTAAAAGATTTCCACCAACTTTAAGGTAGGGAATGGTTAACTCTGAGAGAACTTGCATGCGAGCAACTGCACGAGCTGTCACAATGTCGAATTGGGCACGGAAGTTCTTGTCTTGGGCAAAGTCTTCGGCACGTCCATGGTAGAAATGAACCCCTTCTAAATCAAGCTCCTCAGCTAGAAGCTGAAGGAAGTTAATGCGCTTGTTCAGAGAATCAATGATAGTCACATCTAGCTGAGGGTAGAGAATCTTCATAGGAAGACTTGGGAATCCTGCACCAGCGCCAATATCCAGTAACTTAATTTCTTGGTTTTCTATCAACCCTTGTAGGATAGGAGCGATAGAATCATAAAAGTGCTTAAGGTAAACCTCTTCCTTTTCAGTAATGGCAGTCAGGTTGATTTTTTGGTTCCACTCGACTAAAAGTTCGAAATAGCGCTCAAATTGAAATTTTTGCTGGTCAGAAAGATTAATATTTTGTTGGTCAAGTAATGAGTAAAAAATTTCTGGTTTCATAGTTCTGTCCTTCTTGTATATCATCTTATTTTACCACAAAAACATGGAAATTTGATATACTTGTACTAATCTAAAAGCAGAAAGGAGCTTTATGATGCAATGGATGTTTTTTGGAGTTCTTGCTCTAATTATTTTCTTGGTGATTGACTGCTATAATAAATTGGTGAGAAATCGTATGCAGACCAAGGAAGCTTGGAGTCAGATCGATGTTCAGTTGAAGCGTCGAAATGATCTCTTACCAAACTTAATTGAAACAGTTAAAGGTTATGCTAAATACGAAAGTTCTACTCTTGAAAAGGTGACTGAACTCCGTAGACAAGTAGCTGTAGCAACTACACCTGCAGAAGCCATGAAAGCTAGTGATGCACTGACACGTCAGATATCTGGTATCTTTGCGGTTGCAGAGAACTATCCAGACTTGAAGGCTAGTGGCAACTTTGCTCACTTACAAGAAGAACTGACTAACACAGAAAACAAAATATCATATTCTCGCCAACTTTATAACAGTGTCGTTAGCAACTACAATGTTAAATTAGAAACTTTCCCAAGTAATCTGGTTGCGGCTATCTTTGGCTTCAAGGCAGCGGATTTCCTTCAGACTCCAGAAGAAGAAAAGGATGCTCCTAGAGTTGATTTTAGTGGTTTAGGTGACTAAGATGCTGTACAAACAAATCGCTAGTAATAAACGTAAAACTTGGGTTCTTTTAATTGTCTTCTTTCTTTTGTTAGCTATTGTAGGTTATGCAGTTGGATATCTTTTCATGAACTCAGGTATCTGGGGCGTGACCGTAGCCATGATTATCGGTTTTATCTATGCCTTGACCATGATTTTTCAATCTACAGAGATTGTCATGAGCATGAATGGTGCGCGTGAAGTTGATAGGAATGAAGAACCAGTTCTCTATCATGTTGTTGAGGATATGGCTATGGTGGCGCAAATTCCTATGCCACGAGTTTATGTCATTGATGATGCTGGCTTAAATGCTTTCGCCACAGGTTCGAATCCTCAAAATGCTGCTGTAGCAGCAACTTCAGGACTTCTAGAGATCATGAATCGTGAGGAGTTAGAAGCTGTAATCGGGCATGAAGTTAGTCACATACGCAACTTGGATATTCGAATCTCTACCATTGCTGTTGCTCTTGCCAGTGCCATTACCCTTTTATCAAGTATGGCTGGTCGTATGATGTGGTGGGGTGGAGCATCACGTAGTAGAAGAAATAGTGACCGTGACAGTGGAGGACTTGAAGTGATTATGTTAGTTATTTCTCTCCTAGCAATTGTTCTGGCACCTCTTGCAGCAACTTTGGTACAGTTAGCCATTTCTCGCCAACGAGAATTTCTAGCAGATGCTTCAAGTGTGGAATTAACTCGTAATCCGCAAGGGATGATCAATGCTTTACAAAAATTAGACAATAGTCAACCCATGAGTCATCATGTGGATGATGCTAGTAGTGCACTTTATATCAATGATCCTCAAAAACCAGGTTTCTTGAAAAAACTATTTTATACGCATCCACCCATTTCAGAACGGATTGAGCGTTTGAAACATATGTAAAAAACATCCAGAGGTTTTCTCTGGATGTTTCTTTTATGAGTTTAGTGCACGAGATTGTACTTTTTAAAGACCGAAAACAGGTCCATAAAGCGTCAGCGTATGTTTAACGTGATCGTAGTGGAACTTATCATAGTTTCGCCAAGCAGTGCGAGCCTGGTCGTTTAGTTTTAAGCTACCGAGTCCAATCAAAAGACTAGTACGTTGGTAAAAGGCTTCCAGCTCAATTAAGATGGCGTTATCTAGTTTCTCAGTTTTTTTAAGTGCTCTGAGAATTTCGTCTATATTTTGCTGTAAGCGTAGGTCATCTGGTAGTCCCTGTTTACAGCTTTGTATTGTTTGGTTTAATTCTGTAACGAGTTGATAGGCTTCTGTTAAAAGGGCTTTGTCTTCCATATGAGCGTCCTCCTTTGCTCATGTATTGATGACTAAAGTATAGCACAAAAAATAAATTTGTCATAATAAATATATAAAAAATACAGAAAGATGTTTTGAAAGTTTAGAGGCCTTACTTGAACTCTTTTCATGTTATAATCAAGGGAGTAAATCTTAATGGAGGAAGTATGAAATTAAATATTCAAGAAATCCGTAAGCAACCTGAAGGTTTGCATTTTGAGCAAACTCTGGACTTGGCAACTGACTTACGTGAGCGCAATCAAGAAATTTTAGATGTCAAAGATATTGTCGCAGTAGGAAAAGTTCAGTACGAGGACCGTATGTTTTTCCTAGACTATCTCTTGTCTTATACAATCGTTTTAGCTTCTAGCCGTAGTATGGAACCGGTAGAATTGCAAGAATCATATCCAGTGACAGAAGTCTTTATGGAAGGTGCTACCAATCAACTGGATCAAGAAGTTTTAGATGATGACTTGGTTTTACCTATCGAAAATGGTGAAATCGACCTTGCGGAGAGTGTTTCAGATAATATCTTGCTCAATATTCCAATCAAGGTCTTAACGGCTGAGGAAGAAGCTGGTCAGGGTTTTGTCTCTGGAAATGACTGGCAAATCATGTCTGAGGAAGAATATCAAGCTCAACAAGCAGTTAAGAAAGAAGAAAATAGTCCTTTTGCAGGGTTGCAAGGGCTGTTTAACGGAGATGAGTAGATGGTTTTATCCAAAAAACGTGCCCGTCATGTCATAGAAGAAATCATTGCTCTTTTTCCTGATGCGAAACCAAGTCTAGATTTTCGCAATCATTTTGAATTGCTAGTTGCAGTCATGTTGTCTGCTCAAACGACAGATGCTGCGGTAAATAAAGCAACTCCAGCTCTTTTTGAAGCGTTCCCTACGCCTCAAGCCATGGCAGATGCTAGTGAGAGTGAAATTGCAAAACATATTTCTCGCTTAGGACTTTACCGCAACAAGGCCAAGTTCCTCAAGAAATGTGCCCAACAACTATTAGAAGATTTTGATGGTCAAGTACCTCAGACACGTGAGGAATTAGAAAGCTTGGCAGGAGTTGGTCGTAAAACAGCTAATGTAGTCATGAGTGTGGGCTTTGGAATTCCAGCTTTTGCGGTAGATACTCATGTGGAGCGCATTTGCAAACACCATGATATTGTTAAAAAATCAGCTACTCCCCTAGAGGTTGAAAAACGTGTCATGGAGGTTTTGCCACCAGAAGAATGGTTGGCTGCTCACCAGGCCATGATTTACTTTGGTCGTGCTATCTGTCATCCCAAAAATCCAGAATGCGAACACTATCCACAGTTATACGATTTTAGTTCATTATAAGACCAAACATTGAATGTTTTTACTTGCTTTGAACTGGGCTTTGTGATATAGTAAGAACAATAAAATATTCCTTTAAACCTGTCCCGTGAGGCAGGCAAGGAGCTCGATAAAGTAGAAGGGTAAGTCTATGCTGTTTCCAGTATGGCTCGCTTAATGATACATTCTCAAGTCTCCTTGTCTAAGGAGACTTTTCTTTTTGGAGGTTTGTCATGAAGACAAAAGAAGTTGTAGACGAATTAACCGTCAAGCGAGCAATTACGCGTATCACTTATGAAATTATCGAACGCAACAAAGATTTGAACAAAATCATTTTAGCGGGAATTAAAACACGCGGTGTCTTTATCGCTCACCGCATCCAAGAGCGCTTGGTACAATTGGAAAATATCTCTGTTCCCGTTGTAGAATTAGATACCAAACCTTACCGTGACGATGTCAAAAGTGGTGAAGATACATCCTTGATTTCTGTGGATGTGACAGACCGCGAAGTTATCTTGGTGGATGATGTTCTTTACACAGGCCGCACAATCCGTGCCGCTATCGATAACATCGTCGGACATGGTCGCCCTGCCCGTGTGAGTCTAGCGGTATTAGTGGACCGTGGACACAGAGAATTACCAATTCGTCCAGATTACGTTGGGAAAAATATTCCAACTAGTCGTTCTGAAGAAATCATCGTTGAGATGACAGAACTTGATGGCCAAGATAGAGTTTTGATTACTGAAGAAGCTTAAAAGCTAAAGGAGTAGCCATGTCAGAAAATCAACAAGCACTCAAACATGTGGTGTCCATGGAAGATCTCACTGTAGATCAGGTTATAAAATTGATTAAACGAGGGATTGAGTTTAAAAATGGAGCCCAGTTGCCCTACGAAGACCATCCCATTGTTTCCAACCTTTTCTTTGAAAATTCGACAAGAACGCATAAATCCTTCGAAGTTGCAGAGATTAAACTGGGACTGGAACGACTTGACTTTGATGTGAATACAAGCTCGGTAAACAAGGGTGAGACACTCTATGATACAATCCTGACCTTGTCTGCGCTTGGTGTAGATATCTGTGTTATTCGGCACCCAGAGGTTGATTACTACAGGGAATTGATTGCGAGCCCAACCATTACGACATCGATTATCAATGGTGGTGATGGCTCAGGGCAACATCCAAGTCAGAGTCTGCTTGATTTGATGACAATTTACGAAGAATTTGGCCGTTTTGAAGGACTTAAGGTTGCCATTGCTGGTGACTTGGACCATTCACGTGTTGCCAAGTCCAATATGCAGATTTTGAAACGTTTAGGTGCTGAACTTTACTTTGCAGGACCTGAGGAATGGAGAAGTCAAGAGTTTGCAGATTATGGTCAGTTTGTAACTATTGACGAGATTGTTGACCAGGTAGATGTTCTGATGTTGCTTCGAGTTCAACATGAACGCCACGAAAGTGGAGCAGTCTTCTCAAAAGAAGAGTATCACGCTCAACATGGCTTGAACCAAGAACGCTATAATCGCTTAAAAGAAGAAGCAATCATTATGCATCCGGCTCCTGTGAATCGGGATGTGGAAATTGCCGATTATCTTGTTGAAGCACCAAAATCACGCATTGTCCAACAAATGACCAATGGAGTATTTGTTCGAATGGCAATCTTAGAATCCGTATTGGCAAGTAGAAAAGCCAAATAAGACACAAAACGTTAAAAGACGCCAGTGAGCGTCCACGAGAGGTGAAAATATGACAAAAAGACTTCTAGTTTTAGAAGATGGCACAGTTTTTGAAGGTAAGGCCTTCGGTGCAGATATTGATGTAACAGGGGAAATAGTCTTTAACACAGGGATGACAGGATATCAAGAATCCATTACAGACCAATCTTATAATGGACAAATCTTGACCTTCACATATCCACTAGTAGGGAATTATGGAGTTAACCGTGACGACTACGAGTCTATCAGTCCTACTTGTAAAGGAGTTGTGGTTTTCGAAGAGGCTCGTAGAGCCAGCAACTGGCGTAACCAAATGACGCTAGACGAATTCTTGAAGGCTAAGAAAATTCCTGGAATTTCAGGCATTGACACTCGAGCTCTTACAAAAATTATCCGTAAACATGGAACAATGCGTGCAACTTTGACACATGCTGGCGATAGTATGGATCACATTGCAGATCAACTTCAAGCAACTGTCTTACCGACTGATAATATCAGACAAGTTTCTACAAAGACTGCTTATCCAGCTCCAGGAGTTGGCTTAAGCGTTGTTTTAGTAGACTTCGGCCTTAAACACTCTATTTTACGAGAGCTATCTAAACGTGATGGTAACGTGACTGTAGTTCCATACACAACTACGGCTGAGGAAATCTTACATTTAAACCCTGACGGAGTTATGTTGTCAAATGGTCCTGGGAATCCAGAAGATGTACCAGAAGCTCTTGAGATGATCCGAGGTATTCTCGGGAAAATTCCAATCTTTGGTATCTGTATGGGTCACCAGCTCTTTGCGATGGCAAATGGTGCTAAGACCTATAAAATGAAGTTTGGTCACCGTGGTTTTAACCATGCTGTTCGTGAAATTGCAACTGGGCGCGTGGACTTCACTAGTCAAAATCATGGTTATGCGGTTAGCCGTGAGGATTTACCAGAGCACTTAATCATCACACACGAAGAAATCAATGACAAGTCAGTTGAAGGCGTACGTCACAGATATCTACCAGGTTTCTCTGTGCAATTCCACCCAGACGCAGCTCCTGGGCCACATGATGCAAGTTATCTATTTGATGAGTTCATTGAGATGATGGAAGCTTTCAAACAAGCAAACTAAAGACGAGTGAGAAATCGTCGGAGAATTTATGGAATTGAACACGGACGGAAAGCTCGGAATTTAGATAAACCAACAAGGATAGAAATCCTTCTATAGTTTCCTAAAATTCAGTCGCTTTCTTATCGTCCTTTGTATCTTATTTAATGTCGCTCTGTGAGGCGACGAATAGAAAGGCAGGTCGTTTCTTTTAGTCGCTATATGGCGAACTAAAAACTCCCTGCACTAGATTTTTTACCGAAAATGTTCGTTTCGCTAAAAAATCGTCGGAGAATTTATTTAATGGCAATCAGAGAGTTGCCGAATAGAAAGGAGAAGGGTAGTTCGTATTTGCTGAACTGAATACGGGCTACGGACGGTGCTAAAAAGATAGTTATTCCTAGAACTAACAGTTCTTCGTCATAACTCCTATTTTAGCTTTGTCCGCTTGACGCCCTTAATATCTTATAAATGCCTAAACGTACTGATATTCAAAAAATTATGGTGATTGGTTCTGGTCCGATTATTATTGGTCAGGCTGCTGAGTTTGACTATGCTGGAACCCAGGCCTGCTTGTCTTTGAAAGAAGAGGGGTATGAGGTTGTCTTGGTTAACTCAAATCCTGCAACCATCATGACAGATAAAGAGATTGCAGACAAGGTTTACATCGAACCAATCACACTTGAGTTTGTGACTCGTATTCTCCGTAAGGAACGTCCAGATGCTTTGCTTCCAACTCTTGGAGGTCAAACGGGACTTAATATGGCCATGGAATTGTCTAAAAATGGTATCCTAGATGAGCTTGGGGTTGAACTTCTTGGTACCAAATTGTCTGCCATCGACCAAGCTGAGGACCGTGATCTCTTTAAACAATTGATGGAAGAACTCAAGCAACCAATTCCAGAATCTGAAATTGTAAACACAGTTGAGGGAGCAGTTGCCTTTGCTGCAACTATTGGTTATCCAGTTATCGTCCGCCCAGCCTTTACTCTAGGTGGTACTGGTGGTGGTATGTGTGCCAATGAGGAAGAATTGCGTGAAATTGCTGAAAATGGTTTGAAGTTGTCACCTGTTACCCAGTGTTTGATTGAACGTTCTATTGCCGGTTACAAGGAAATTGAGTATGAAGTCATGCGTGACTCAGCTGATAATGCCCTTGTTGTTTGTAACATGGAAAACTTTGACCCTGTCGGAATTCACACAGGTGACTCTATCGTATTTGCCCCTGCGCAAACCATGTCCGACTATGAAAACCAAATGCTTCGTGATGCTAGTTTGAGCATTATCCGCGCTCTCAAGATTGAAGGCGGATGTAACGTTCAGCTTGCGCTTGATCCACATAGCTTTAAGTACTATGTTATCGAAGTAAATCCTCGTGTATCTCGTTCTTCAGCCCTTGCTTCTAAAGCAACAGGTTACCCAATCGCCAAATTGGCTGCTAAGATTGCTGTAGGGTTGACCTTGGATGAAGTTATTAACCCAGTTACAGGTTCAACCTATGCTATGTTTGAACCAGCCCTTGACTATGTGGTGGCTAAGATTCCACGTTTCCCATTTGACAAGTTTGAAAAAGGCGAACGTCGTCTTGGTACCCAGATGAAGGCAACTGGAGAAGTTATGGCCATCGGTCGGAACATCGAAGAATCTCTCCTTAAAGCTTGTCGCTCTCTAGAAATTGGTGTCCATCATAATGAAATGCCTGAGCTTGCAGATGTTTCAGATGATGCCTTGATTGAAAAAGTTGTTAAGGCTCAAGATGACCGTCTCTTTTACGTATCAGAAGCTATTCGTCGTGGTTATACACCAGAAGAGATTGCTGACTTGACTAAGATTGATATTTTCTACCTTGATAAACTCTTGCATATCTTTGAGATTGAACAAGAATTGGGCGCACATCCTCAGGATGTCGATGTCCTGAAAACAGCAAAACTCAATGGTTTCTCAGATCGTAAAATCGCAGAACTTTGGGGAACTACAGCTGATCAAGTTCGCCAACTTCGTTTAGAAAATAAGATTGTCCCAGTTTACAAGATGGTAGATACTTGTGCCGCAGAATTTGAATCAGAAACTCCGTACTTCTACTCAACATATGGATGGGAAAATGAGTCTATCAAGTCTGATAAGGAATCTGTACTAGTCCTAGGTTCTGGTCCAATCCGTATCGGTCAAGGGGTAGAGTTTGACTACGCAACAGTTCACTCTGTTAAGGCAATTCAGGCTGCTGGCTACGAAGCCATCATTATGAACTCAAACCCAGAGACAGTTTCAACAGACTTCTCTGTATCTGATAAACTCTACTTTGAACCATTAACGTTCGAAGATGTTATGAATGTTATCGACTTAGAGCAACCAAAAGGTGTTATTGTTCAGTTCGGTGGTCAAACAGCTATCAACCTAGCTGAGCCATTAGCAAAAGCTGGGGTGACTATTCTTGGTACTCAAGTTGCGGACTTGGACCGTGCGGAAGATCGTGACCTCTTCGAACAAGCCCTCAAAGACTTGGATATTCCACAACCTCCTGGACAAACAGCAACTAATGAAGAAGAAGCAGTACTTGCTGCACGTAAAATTGGTTTCCCAGTTCTCGTTCGCCCTTCATATGTTTTGGGTGGACGTGCTATGGAAATCGTTGAGAATGAAGATGATCTTCGTTCTTACATGCGTACTGCGGTTAAGGCAAGTCCTGACCACCCTGTTCTTGTTGACTCTTATATCGTCGGACAAGAGTGTGAAGTCGATGCCATTTCAGACGGAGAAAATGTCCTCATCCCTGGTATCATGGAGCATATCGAACGCGCTGGTGTCCACTCAGGTGACTCCATGGCGGTTTATCCTCCTCAAACCTTGTCGCAAAAAGTGCAAGAAACGATTGCAGATTACACCAAACGCCTTGCAATCGGCCTCAACTGTCTTGGGATGATGAACATTCAGTTTGTTATCAAGGATGAGAAAGTATACGTCATTGAAGTAAACCCTCGTGCCAGCCGTACTGTTCCATTCCTTTCTAAAGTAACCAATATCCCTATGGCACAGGTAGCGACTAAGCTAATTCTCGGTCAAAGTCTTGAAGAACTTGGTTACCAAGATGGACTTTACCCAGAAAGCACTCGCGTTCATATCAAGGCACCAGTATTCTCCTTTACCAAGCTAGCTAAGGTAGACAGCCTTCTTGGCCCTGAAATGAAGTCAACAGGGGAAGTCATGGGTTCTGATACCACTCTTGAAAAAGCACTCTACAAGGCCTTTGAAGCTTCTTATCTTCACTTACCAACCTTTGGTAATGTTGTCTTCACTATCGCAGATGATGCAAAAGAAGAAGCACTAGATTTGGCTCGTCGTTTCCAAAATATTGGCTACGGAATCCTTGCTACTGAAGGAACAGCAGACTTCTTTGCAAGTCATGGATTGCAGGCTCAACTCGTTGGAAAGATTGGTGATAATGAGCACGATATCCCAAGCTACGTCCGCAAAGGAAAAATTCAAGCTATCATCAACACAGTTGGTACCAAACGGACAGCTGATGAAGATGGTGAGCAAATCAGACGTTCAGCAATTGAACATGGAGTTCCTCTCTTTACAGCTCTAGACACAGCAGATGCCATGCTCAAAGTACTAGAAAGCAGAAGTTTTGTCACAGAAGCCATCTAAATAAAAAAATGATTCTCGTAAGGGAATCATTTTTTATTTTATGAAAATGATAATATTTTCACAATCATTAAAATGTAATCAAAATGAAATACTAAGTAATAAAATTATAATAAATAATGAGATAGTTAAATAAAAAAACCATAAATAAGGGGAACTAAATCTCCATACATATAAATATATATAATGAGTATTTTTGTTTTTTTAAAACCCTAAAATTCAATAAAGAAAACGTTTTCTGGAGCACATAATTCTTTGAAAACCGTTTGAGCTTTTGATATGATGGAGATGCTAGAGTGGGTATTCTATACACTTCAATAATTGTACCTAAGATACAATTATTGTAAAAATATTACCTTCTGATAGTAAAAAATATAAAGGAGAACTTATCATATGATAAGAAAAGAACGACAACGTTTTTCTTTGCGGAAATATAAGGTAGGTGTTGCATCGGTATTTTTAGGAACAACTCTTAGCTTTATGTTGGCAAATGGTGGTGCAGTAAAAGCTTCTGAACTTCCTACGCAACCAAGTTCTGAAGAAAAAACAGAGTTGGTGAAAAAGGATAGTGTCAGCGAGGATTCCTCTAAGAAGGAAGAGAATGTTGTAGAAAATATTGCAACAACTGAACTTGCTGAGACAAACAAGGTTGAAGAAGGGAAAGCAGCTTCTGAGGCTAAAACAGAAGAAGCTAAATCTGAACCAGTGTCTTCAGAAAAATCAGAAGAAGTAAAACCTGCTTCAACTGAGGCTGAGGTTGCTAGTAAGGAAACTGCTAAGCCGGTTGAAAAAGCTGAAGAAACTAAGCCAGCTGTTTCAGAAGGTGATAAACCTAAAGTTCGTAATCGTCGTGCTACAACGGAAGATGCAGTTTCTGGAGATCACAACTCTAAGCCAGTCAGTGTTAGTACATATCTAAAAGATGGTGAAACAGTTGATCCAACTATACAAAACCCAAATGGAGCTACGGTTGGGTCTCAAACTGTACCAGCTGGATATGCAAGAAAAGAAGGTGATTACTATACTTATAGTATCGTAGACCTTACTAAGTTCAATGAACGTTATAATACAAACTACTATACACGTGCATATAAGAATTTTGATGTTACTACAGACACAACGGTTGAATTGATTGATAAAACGACTGGTAATGTAGTAGAGACTAGAAAAATCACAGCAACAAGTGGAATTCAAAAATTCACTACTACTAAGACGGCATCAAATGGTGAATTAACTTGGCAAGTTGATTACAACCCAGGTACAGGAGCTGGACCTGGTAAAACGGACCAACCATTTATTCAATATGGTTATGAAGTCGGGGCGGCTATCCAAGCTTTGGTAGCACCAGGCCACAACCTTACTACTGAAGAACAAAAATTATATGATGCAGTTTATGCTGCTCGTACATCAACAGATATTATCAACGTTGTAGAACCAGCATATAACGGTCGTGATATTACTGATACCAATGCCAAGATTCCTGCAGCAGTTAATAAAACAACCTACTATCGCGTAGTTGATAAAAATAATCCAACATTTAACGCTAATAAAACAGATAAAACTGTTCAAGAC
>CAKPXD010000014.1 GCA_934201655.1 uncultured Streptococcus sp.
GTTCAGGGTCAGTCAGGGCGATTTGAATGGCTTCTTTGACATCTTGGTTAGACAGGGGTTCCAACTCAAAAATCTGAACACGACTGCGGATGGCTGGAGTGACAGAAAAGAAAGGATTTTCAGTCGTGGCTCCAATCATAATGACCAGTCCACTTTCCAAAAGAGGCAAGAGGAAGTCTTGCTTGGTCTTGTCAAGACGATGAATCTCGTCTAGTAGCAGTACAAGGCCACCTGAGAATTTAGCTTCCTCAGCGATTTCTTGGAGGCGTTTTTTACTATCAACAGTGGCATTGAAGGTCCGAAAAGCATACTTGGTCGTTCCAGCGATGGCTGAAGCGATACTGGTTTTTCCGATGCCTGGAGGTCCGTAGAGTATCATAGAGGATAGGCGATTGGCTTCCACCATACGGCGGATAATCTTGCCTGGTCCAACTAGATGCTCCTGACCGATGACCTGGTCGATGGTTTTGGGGCGCATACGAAGCGCGAGATTGTCTGGCATAGCAGTCCTTTCTAACATGGATTTTCTGATACGAATGTGGTAAGATGGTAGTATCTATTTTAGCATATTTCCGAGTATTCGGGGCGATTGAAGAGTCGTATAGAAAGAGGACAAAATGGCAACATATGGATTTTTAGACGTTTTACAAGAAGAGTTGGACAAGAACTTTCCTTTTGATTATGAGATTAGCTGGGACAAGCGCAATCATGCGGTTGAAGTGAGTTTTCTATTAGAGGCACAAAATGCTGCAGGGGTGGAGATGTTAGATGAAGACGGAGAGGTGTCGTCAGATGATATCCTTTTTGAAGAAGCGGTACTTTTTTACAACCCTGCCAAGTCAACTATTAATGAAGAAGACTATCTCACAGTCATCCCTTATTTGCCGAAGAAAGGTTTTTCTCGTGAATTTTTAGCTTATTTTGCGCTATTCCTCAAAGATACTGCAGAGGTTGGACTAGATGCCCTCATGGACTTTTTGGAAGACCCAGAAGCAGAAGAATTTGTCATGGAGTGGAACCAAGAAGTCTTTGAAGAAGGAAAAGTTGGATTGGAAGAAGGAGAATTTTACCCTTATCCGAGATATTAGGAGTCTAGCATGGAAATAGAACTTACTGATTTCCAAGGTTGCAAGATTGCCTTATTTTGTGGTGATAAGCTACTGACCATCTTGCGTGATGATAAGGAAAATATCCCTTGGCCCAATATGTGGGAGTTGCCGGGTGGTGGCTGTGAAGGGGACGAAAGCCCATTTGAATGCGCGGCGCGTGAAGTTTATGAGGAACTAGGCATTCACTTGACCGAAGATTGCCTGCTTTGGAGCAAGATCTATCCCAGCATGCTCTTTGAAGATCGGCAGTCTGTCTTTATGGTCGGGCAACTAAGTCAAGAACAGTTTGACAGTATCATCTTTGGAGATGAAGGACAGGCTTACAAACTGATGAACATTGAGGAATTTTTGACATCCAGTCAAGTAGTTCCGCAGTTGCAAGAGAGATTAAAAGATTATTTAAAAGTAAGTGATTAGAAAGGACGGTTCGGTTAAATTTCTAAACTGAACCCGCCCTAAACACTGTGCCAAAAAGATAAACTTCTCTTAAACATAAGTGTCTTAAGAGAGTTTCCTATTTTGGCTTTGTGTTTTATGGGCTTGGTATCTTAATTATGGAAACATGGCAAGAGTTAAAAGTAACGGTTAAGCGTGAGGGGGAGGAGCTAGTCTCTAACCTCCTGATTGAGCTAGGCGCCCAAGGGGTTGCAATCGAAGACAGCATGGACTATGTGGGTAATGTGGACCGCTTTGGTGAGATTTTTCCTGAGGTGGAGCAACAGGAAGAAATCGTGGTGACAGCCTACTATCCTGAAACGGTGGATGTGGCATCGGTTGAAGCGGACTTGCAGGCTCGCTTGACAGAATTGACAGATTTTATGGATCTGGGAGAGGTCAAGATGGGCACGACTGCCTTGGCTGAGGAAGACTGGGCAGACAACTGGAAGAAATACTATGAACCAGCTCGCATTACCCATGACTTGACCATCGTGCCATCATGGACGGACTATGAAGCGACGGCGGGCGAAAAGATTATCAAGCTAGATCCAGGGATGGCCTTTGGGACAGGTACGCATCCAACCACTAAGATGAGTCTTTTTGCCTTGGAGCAGGTCCTTCGTGGTGGTGAAACGGTGATCGATGTGGGGGCAGGTTCAGGGGTTCTTTCCATTGCTAGCTCTCTACTTGGTGCTAAGGAAATCTTTGCCTATGACCTAGATGATGTAGCAGTTCGGGTCGCTCAGGAAAATATTGAACTCAATCCAGGCATGGAAAACATCCATGTAGCAGCAGGAGACTTGCTTAAGGGTGTTGAGATTGAAGCAGATGTGATTGTAGCTAATATCTTGGCGGATATCCTCATTCATCTGACAGAGGATGCTTATCGTTTGGTTAAGGACGAAGGCTACCTCATCATGAGTGGGATTATCAAGGACAAGTGGGACATGGTGCGCGAGTCAGCTGAGTCAGCTGGATTTTTCCTTGAAACCCATATGATCCAAGGGGAGTGGAATGCCTGTGTCTTCAAGAAGACCAAGGATATTTCTGGTGTGATTGGAGGTTAGAATGCAACAGTATTTTGTCAAAGGCAGTGCTAGCTCACCAGTCACTATCGAGGACAAGGAAACCAGCAAGCACATGTTTCAAGTTATGCGCTTGAAAGAGGATGACCAAGTGACCCTAGTCTTTAATGACGGGATCAAGCATTTGGCGCGCGTGCTAGATGTAGAGGCTCGTCAGTTTGAATTGGTTGAAGAACTAGCTGACAATGTGGAACTGCCAGTCCAAGTGACCATCGCATCAGGTTTTCCCAAGGGGGACAAGCTGGAGTTTATCACTCAAAAGGTGACGGAACTGGGGGCTAGCCAAATCTGGGCCTTTCCTGCCGACTGGTCAGTTGCCAAGTGGGATGGCAAGAAATTGGGGAAAAAGGTTGAAAAACTAGAAAAAATCGCCCTGGGAGCAGCCGAGCAAAGCAAGCGAAATCTTGTCCCAAGTATTACCCTTTTTGAGAAAAAAGCAGACTTTCTAGCTCAGCTGGACCAGTTTGACCGCATCGTGGTAGCCTACGAAGAGTCGGCTAAAGAAGGAGAATCAGCAGCACTTATACAAGCAGTTGCTGGGTTAGAAAAGGGAGCTAAACTGCTCTTTATCTTTGGTCCAGAAGGTGGTTTATCCCCTGCAGAAATTGAATCTTTTGAAGCCAAGGGAGCGGTCCTTGCAGGACTTGGGCCTCGCATCCTACGAGCCGAAACAGCGCCACTTTACGCCTTGTCTGCAATAAGTGTTTTGCTTGAATTGGAAAAATAAGAGACTATGAAAAAATCACCTAGAAAAGGTGATTTTTTATGCGCTTGAAATGGCGCGCGAAAGAGTCAATAAACGTATCTACGGCGGCAATGGGAATCTTTAATTTTTTGATGATTTCGCAGAAAAAATGGATATCCAAACTGTTCCTAATCTTGTGTTCTATTAAAACAGAGCAAATCACACTATTTAGAGCAGGAGAGTATTTCTTGTCTTGAAGAAAGATTAGTTTCACTAACAAAAAAATGACTCTGGAAATTGGAATCGTAGAGATGATAAAAGAGGTTGGATTATTATCCAACCTCTTATTTTTAATCTTAATGGAATTGCATACCACCATCGACGATAATGGTTTGACCTGTAATGTAGTTTGAATCTGGTCCAGCAAGGAAGCTAACTGCTGCAGCTACATCTTCTGGTTCAGATAGACGTTTCAATGTAATATCTTTTGCGAATGTTTGCATACCCCACTCGTCATCTTTTCCTGCATTTTTTCCAACTTCATGAGCGATATCATACATCATTGGTGTTTTAACGATACCTGGAGCATAGGCGTTAACAGTGATGCCTGAATCTGCTAAATCACGCGCCAATGTTTGAGTGATTCCACGAACGGCGAATTTTGTACCGCCGTAAACAGTCAAGTTTGGATTTCCGACAACACCTGCTTGTGAAGTAGCATTGATGATTTTACCACCGTGACCAAGTGCTTTAAATTGAGCCTGAGCAGCTTGTGCTCCCCAAATCACACCACCGACGTTAATAGCAAATGTGCGAGCGAATTGTTCCTCTGTAATTGTATCCAGAGGTGTAGTAGGAGCGACACCAGCGTTGTTTACAACAACGTTCAAGTTTCCGAAATAATCTACAACTTTTTGAAAAGCTGCAGCAACTTCCGCTTGTTTAGAAACATCAGCTACAACAGCAAAAGCTTTATCTGCTGACAATTCAGCAACTGCTTTTTCAGCTGTTTCAGCATTGTAGTCTAATACTCCAACCTTAAAACCATCTTGAACCAAGCGTTTTGCAATTGCAAAACCGATCCCTTGACCTGCACCTGTAACAATAGCTACTTTAGACATATGATTCCTCCTTTGGTATCCGTGATACCATTCAAACGTTCATAAAAGAACAACAAAGGGTTGTAAGTGAGTTGTGATAGATTCTAAAAGAAGTCCTATCACTTTTAGTATATACTTTTGTGAAATTTGTGTCAAACAAATGCCTATTTTCCAAGCACTTTTCTTGAAACCCTTTCCTTCTTCTGATAGACTAATACATAGTTTGAAAAAAGGAGACTTAATATGAAAAAATTTGTTGCTGAATTGATCGGTACTTTTATGCTTGTGTTCATCGGAACAGGAGCTGTTGTTTTTGGAATTGGTGTTGAAGGTCTTGGACACCTTGGAATTGCTCTTGCTTTTGGTTTGGCAATCGTAGTTGCAGCTTTCTCAATCGGAACTGTTTCAGGTGCTCACTTGAACCCAGCTGTTTCGATCGCTATGTTTGTGAACAAACGTTTGTCATCTTCAGAACTTGTAAACTACATCCTTGGTCAAGTAGTTGGTGCTTTCCTTGCGTCAGGATCTGTATTCTTCCTCTTGGCAAATTCAGGTATGTCAACTGCAAGTCTTGGTGAAAATGCCTTGGCAAACGGTGTAACTGTCTTTGGTGGTTTCTTGTTTGAAACAATCGCAACTTTCTTGTTTGTTTTGGTGATCATGACTGTAACTTCAGCAAGCAAAGGAAATGGCGCAATCGCTGGTTTGGTGATCGGTTTGTCATTGACAGCTTTGATTCTAGCTGGCTTGAACATCACTGGACTTTCAGTAAATCCAGCTCGTAGCTTGGCTCCTGCTGTATTGGTAGGTGGCGCAGCACTTCAACAAGTTTGGATTTTCATCCTTGCACCAATCGTTGGTGGAGTTCTTGCAGCCCTTGTTGCTAAAAACTTCCTTGGAACTGAAGAATAATTGAAACTTAAAAAGCCTTGCTTCTCATCTTGAGGAACAGGGCTTTTTCGTATGATACTCTTCGAAAATCTCTTCAAACCACCTCAGCTCTATCTGCAACCTCAAAACAGTGTTTTGAGCTGACTTCGTCAGTCTTATCTACAACCTCAAAGCAGTGCTTTGAGCAACCTGCGGCTAGCTTCCTAGTTTGCTCTTTTATTTTCATTGAGTATGAGTTTAACGGTTGTCAATTTTCTCTGGATAGAGGTCATGTTGGAAGAGGCGTTGTTCTGCCAATCCTTCATACTTGGTTCCAGGTCTACCGTAGTTGTAGTAGGGGTCGATTGAAATGCCACCGCGAGGTGTAAATTTTCCCCAGACTTCTAAATAGCGAGGGTCTAGCAAGTTGACCAAGTCTTTCCCGATAGTGTTGATACAGTTTTCATGAAAATCTCCATGGTTTCGGTAGCTAAAGAGGTAGAGTTTGAGGGACTTTGACTCGACACAGAGCTTGTCAGGAATGTAGGAAATATAAATAGTTGCAAAGTCTGGCTGAGCAGTGATGGGACAAAGTGAGGTAAATTCAGGGCAGTTGAACTTGATGAAATAGTCATTTTCCACATGACGATTGTCAAAGGATTCGAGGACTTCGGGTTGATATTCGAAAATGTAGTTGGTTTCTTTGTTGCCGAGGAGGCTGAGGTTTTTCATTTCTTCTTGTTGTGACATGATTTTTTCTTTCTAATCTTAAACACCACGTTGGTTGTCGTAGAGGAGGGTATGGAGTTGAGGAAGGACGCGGACATTGCCCCAGCTATCGTCGGCAGCGACACGTTCCCAGAGTTCTTTGAGGCGGTCCAGTTGGTCTTGGACAATATTGCCTGTAGCCTTGGGTTCAGGATTTCCTGCCGATAAGAAGAGGACATCTGGTTGGTAGCGTTCTTGAATACCTTTGGCAAAGGCTAGATCTGCATCATCAAAGACAGGGATTTTAAAGGTTACTTTGTCTGGGTCTAGTTGGGAAACGATAAAGTCCAAGGTCTCAAAGTTGACTTCCATCTTGGAGGAAGGAGGCTTAGGACTCAGAGTGACTTGGTCAATATCTTTTAACCAATTTTGCCAGCGAGATCCCTGGGTTTCAACGGCAAGAGTGACACCACGTTCCTTGAGTTTGGTTACTAGCTCAGCCATGTTGGCTGCTAGGATAGCAGGATTTCCCCCAGATAGGGTGACATAGTCGTAGCTTCCTAGTTTATCTAATTCAGCGATTACTTCATCAGCTGTCATGCGAGTTGGTTTTTCAGAACCATCCCAAGTAAAGGCGGAGTCGCACCAGTCGCAGTGGTAGTCGCAACCAGCAGTGCGGACAAACATGGTTTTCTGGCCAATAGCTCGACCTTCACCTTGAAAGGTAGGCCCAAAAATTTCTAGAACTGGTAGTTTGAGGACACGTTCCTTAGTCATCTAACCACTCCCGTCTAAACTCTGCAAAGGCAGTCGGAGTTTCATAGAGGCGAACATATTCCAAACGGAGACCGCGCTCGTCGGGCAACTCTTGGCTCATGGTTTGGAAAATCCAGTAAACCATATTTTCAGCAGTCGTATTCATGTAGGGCAGGGTTTCATTGAGATAGCGATGATCCAAGTGGGGCTCTAAGTAGTCCTTGTAGATAGCTTTGATGTCTCCGAAATCGTGGGTCATACCTCTATCATCTAAAAATCCACTGACAGCGATTTGTAGATGATAGGTGTGACCGTGTAGGGATTTGCATTTTCCTTCATAGTGAAAGAGGTGGTGGGCAGCATCGAAGGTAAATTCTTTTGAGACTAAGGTTCTGTGAGGATTGTAGACAAGAGATTCCCCAGTTTCCTGTTTGATTTCTTTGGGGGCAAAAAACATCAGGCCTCTCCTTTCTGAGAGAGATAAACCTCTAAACCATGTTGGCGTAGGTGGCAGGCAGGACAATCTCCACAACCAGTACCGATAATCCCATTGTAGCAGGTCAAAGTCTTCTCACGAACGTAGTCAAAGGCACCAAGTTGGTCAGCTAATTCCCAAGTTTCAGCCTTGTCTAGCCACATGAGAGGCGTTTGGATCACAAAGTCGTAATCCATAGCAAGGTTGAGCGTGACATTGAGTGATTTGACAAAGACATCCCGACAGTCAGGATAACCTGAGAAGTCTGTTTCGCACACTCCTGTCACGATATCCGTAATTCCACGCTGCTTGGCAAGGACTGCCGCAAAGGACAGAAAGAGATGATTGCGACCGTCAACGAAGGTATTAGGAACCTCTCCTTCTTTTTGCTCAATTTCTAAATCTGAAGTCAAGGCATTTTCAGTAATTTGTCCTAGCAGAGACATATCTAGGATATGATGACGAATTCCTTGTTCCTCAGCGATTTCTTTGGCCACTTGAATTTCTAAATGGTGGCGCTGACCGTAGGCAAAGGTAACGGCTTCGACCCTTTCATAGTGTTGCTTGGCCCAGAAAAGGCAGGTTGTTGAATCTTGACCGCCACTAAAGACGACCAAGGCTGATTGACGTTTCATAGTACTCCTTCCAAAATGGGAAATGTTCAGAGCACGCAAAAAGCTCCCCAGAGGGAGCTAAAAAATACCAAGTAGAGGTTTTTTTTAGCGATGGCATGTCCCAAACATCGTAATATTCTAGTTACAGTCTAGCATATTTTTTGAAAAATGGCAAAGGGCAAGAAAAAAGAGACCAAATGAATGCACTTGGTCTCTCCTTTGATTAGCTTAATTCAGCAACGATGGCTTTGATTTGCTCTGCTGTGTGGACACCAGCCACTTGTTTAACAACTTGTCCATCTTTCTTGAAGAGAAGAGTAGGGATAGACATGATGCCGAATGAACGAGCTGTGTTTGGATTTTCATCAACGTCCATTTTAACGATTTTCAAGACATCTTCTGAAAGTTCTTCAGACAATTTGTCCAAGATTGGACCTTGCATACGACATGGACCACACCAAGTTGCCCAGAAGTCTACCAAGACCAAACCGTCTTTAGTTTCTTGTTCAAATGTTGCATCTGTAATTGCTTTTGCCATAGTATTTCTCCTTTTTAATTATATTGGCTTAAATCTTGTTTCATGAGATAGAAGAAGACATCTCCATAAGTCCCATGGTAGTCCAAAGTATGTCCCTTATAGGTTAACTTTTGAACTGGGTAGTAGTCTGCGACACCAATCAAACAGGCTTGCTGAGAACGCTCAAATTCTTCGTATGACTCGAAGGTCATGGTTCTCTCTTGCTTGCTGGCATCTAGATAAGTGATTTCAATCATAGGATTCTCCTTTGCTAAATTATGTCTTCATTTTACTCCTTGGAAAAAGGAATGTCAAGAAAATTGATTGCGCACGCAACTTTTTTTGAAAATCTGATTAAGAAATGAAATCAAGACTAGTTTCCAGTCTTTCTTCGACGGCTTTTTGCAGGTAAGCTAGGGTTGTTTGTCCCTCGTCAGTCAGGCAGATAAAACTAGCTCGCTTGTCTTGTTCGCAACATCTCCGACTAAGCAAACCACAGTTTTTAGCTTCTAGTCGTGCTACCATTCGAGAAACAGCGCTTGGACTCAGATGAAGTTTGTCCGGCAGGTCAATCTGTCTCAAAGATTTTTCTTGAGCCTGATTTAAAAAGTGCAAGAGATAGAATTCTTTGAGCGTTAGGCTTTGGTCACTCTGCTCAGCAATCGTTTGCTCTAAAAGAGCTTCTAGCTCTACTTGTCGGCGGTTGAAGTCAAACCATTTTTCTAAGTAAGTCATATCAATCTCCTTTCTATATAGTAGTTATAAACAGATTTACCTATCTGAGATGCTTGCGCACGCAATTAGTATACAACTTTTTGGAATAGATAGCAAGAAGGATGTTTCTTGTGTATTTCCTTGAAATTTTCTGAAAAAAGAGTAAACTGGTATGCAGAAAGTCTATTTGTGGAGTAAACGATGAAATTATATGTTCAGTTAATGATTCTCTTTGTCATTTCACTGATTGGTGAGGGAATCTCTAGCTTTTTCCATTTGCCTATTCCTGGAAGCATTATCGGTTTGATTATTTTATTTTTAGCCTTGCAGTTCAAGTGGTTGCGGGTTCGTCATGTCAACATGGTTGGGAATTTTCTCCTAGCTAATATGACTATCCTCTTTCTACCTCCTGCAGTTGGGATTATGGAGAAATTTGATGTGATTGCTCCTTATTTATTGCCCATTGTCTTGATTGTCTTTTTTGCAGCAGTTATCAATATTATCTTGATTGCGCTTGTAGTTCAGTTTATCAAAAAGCGTTATGAAGGAGATTACGAAGAAAGGGGTGCCAAATGAGCGAATTTGTATCCAATCCACTTTTTGGAATAGCCTTATCCATTTTGGCTTATCTTGGAGGAATGATTATCTTTAGGCGGTACCCTCATCCTCTAACAACTCCCTTACTGTTAGCAACTGTATTTATCATTGTTTTTCTAAAATTGACTGGTATTTCTTACGTTGCCTATTACCAAGGTGGAGTCTACCTCAATAACTTGATTGTTCCCTCAACAGTGGCTCTAGGAATTCCTCTTTATAAGAGTTTTCACCTCATGAAACACCATGTTAGAAGTATTCTACTCAGTAGTTTCCTTGCTGTTGTTGTAAATACAGTTTTTACAGCTTTAGTTGCAAAAATTTTCGGTATGGATTTTTTCTTGGCGATTTCGCTTTTCCCAAAGTCTGTAACGACGGCCATGGCAGTTGGAATTACGGATAAGCTACAAGGGATAGCGACGATCACCTTGGTAGTTGTGGTAGCAACTGGCATTTTGACCAGCGTTATAGGACCAACGCTTCTAAAATGGCTAAAAATTGACGATCCAGTAGCTGTTGGTCTTGCTCTTGGAGGAACTGGTCACGCAGTTGGGACTGGAACAGCTTTTCGTTATGGAGCTGTTGCGGGGGCTATGGGTGGCCTGGCTATCGGTGTCACCGGTATTCTCTATGTATTTGTAAGTCCCATCGTAGCAGGTTTGATATTGAGTTAAAAAATAAGAATGTTATATTTCTTTGTGTAAAAAGAAGCCTCTAGCTTTATTTGCTAGGGGCTTTATTCATTATTGTAAGTTTACTTTGTTCTTTAAGATATAGTAGGTTCCGAGATAGAAGCCGACGCTAAGGATTAAGTCCTTGAAAATTTCAAAAGATAATACCCAATTGTAGTCGAAATCGATGCGAAGATTGAGGGTGATAAAGCCAAGAACAATTTGGATAACAATGTAGGCCAAAACCGCGAGTGCTGTGCGGTATTCATTGAAAAGTTGTCCGATAGAGATAGACAAGTAGATACAAAGGATACTTGCAAGAGTATTAGAAATATAAGAAATCAAGGTTAACCAGAAATCATTCAGATAATTATTGAGAATATACTCAGCAACGTTAGATAGGAAGGCATCTGGATTAATCATAGCAACGATGATGTAAAGACTAAAAAGAAAGACCAGTGTACTTGTCAAAGACCAAACAAAGGCTCCAAGAAGTTTAGCGGAGAGAATCTGGTGTTCGGATACTGGAAGTGTTAGGGTTAGATAGCCACGACGATCATAAACACTTCCCTTAAATCGTTGGATGATCAAAATCAAGGTTGAGATACCCAGAGTAATCATCAAACCCCCAAAAACCAAAGATAGAAATACTAACATGATAAAGCCCTTGTCTTGATAATAGGCGCTTGAGAAGGTGGTCCCCTGAATTCCTATGATGACGGATAGGGATAGTACAGCAGCGTAGAGGGCTAAATACCATTTGTTGACATTTTTAAATTCATAACGAACTAAATTCCAAAACATAATAATCTCCTTTAACTAGGCTTTGAATTCGTGACGGAAGAGCTGGTCAATTGATTCACCCGACTCGTAACGAATATCATCCACATTTCCTTGACGGACGACTTTTCCATCCTTGAGGAAAATAATCTCATCCAAGATTGGTTCGATGTCCGAAATCAAGTGAGTTGAAATCAAGACAGTCGAAGTTGGAGAGTAGTTGTTGATGATGGTGTTCAAGATGTAGTCACGAGCTGCGGGATCGACACCACCGATAGGTTCGTCAAGCACGTATAGACGAGCGTCACGACTCATGACAAGGATCAACTGAACTTTTTCTTTGTTCCCTTTTGAGAGTTTCTTGAAACGGCTATTTTCGTCGATACCAAGGTCGCGAAGAAGACCTTGAGCACGTTCCAGATTAAAATCTTTATAGAAGGTCTTGAAAAAGGTAAGAGCTTCTTTGACCTTCATCTGTTCGTTGAGATAGGTCGTATCAGGTAGATAAGAAACGATAGCCTTAGTTGCTGGGCTGGGTTCCATGCCATTGATGAGGATACGCCCTTGCTCTGGTTGGAGTAAACCGTTGATTAGTTTAATCAGGGTTGTTTTTCCGGAACCGTTTGGGCCAAGGAGACCCACAATCTTTCCTGCTGGAATTTCAAGGGAAACATTTTGAAGAGCAGGGCTTGCTCCATAGAATTTTGAAACATTTTCAAACGTTAACAAGGTCATAGTCTAAACTCCTTCAATATAATCTCTCAAAACAGTTGGTAGTTCTTCTTTTTCATAGCCAAATTCTACCATGCCTGTTACAAACTGCTGCAGTTGTTCTTCAGATAGTTGCTTCCGGGATTGGAGGATTAGGTCCAAATCCTCGGTGACAAAACGCCCTGCAGTCCGCTTGGTGTATACGAAGCCTTCTCTTTCTAGGTCTGATAGGGCACGTTGGATGGTATTAGGATTGACGCCAGCCTCGCTAGCCAGTTCTCTGACAGTTGGAAGTTGTTGGTTGGGTTCTAGTTTATGAGAAACGATTTGCAGTTTAATCTTATCCATTATCTGCAAATAAATGGGTTTGTTGTTATCAAATGTCCAGGACATCACGGTCTCCTTTCAATAATTTCTTTTTGTGTCACTTAAATAATACAACTAAACAAAAAACTTGTCAAGCTAAAAGGAGAATTATTTTGGGAATTGCTTAAAAAATGTTATAATGAAAAGAAAACGACAAGGAGGGGAAGGCATGCGTTGTCCAAAATGTGGCGCTACTAAATCAAGTGTTATCGATAGCCGTCAGGCTGAAGAAGGAAATACGATTAGAAGAAGACGTGAGTGTGAAGAATGTCAGCATCGTTTTACGACCTATGAACGTGTAGAAGAGAGAACGCTAGTTGTGGTCAAGAAGGATGGCACACGGGAGCAGTTCTCCAGAGATAAAATCTTTAACGGGATTATTCGTTCGGCTCAAAAACGTCCGGTGTCTAGTGATGAGATTGGCATGGTGGTCAATCGTATCGAACAAAAACTCCTCAGTCGCAATGATAATGAAATTCAGAGCGAAGATATTGGTTCGCTCGTCATGGAAGAGTTAGCTGAACTCGACGAAATCACATACGTTCGTTTTGCTAGTGTCTATCGTAGCTTTAAGGACGTTAGTGAGCTAGAAAATCTACTCAAACAAATTACGCAATCTTCAAAGAAGAAAAAGGAAAAATAAATGAAGCCTAATGATCGTTTTTCTTTTCTAAAGAATAATCGGGTGTCGCAAGATCCCACAACTTTGGTGCAGTGCTACCTCCCGATTATCGGTCAGGATGCGCTGAGTCTTTACCTTTATACCTTAGCTTTTTGGGATGATGGACAAAAAGAACACCTTTTTGCAGCTATCCTCAATCATCTCAATTTTGGGATGGACAGGCTTTTAAAGGCTTTTAAAATCTTATCAGCCTTCAATTTGGTTACCCTCTATCAAAAGGGTGACGGCTATGAACTTGCTATTCATCCAACGCTTTCTAGCTCAGATTTCTTGCATCATACGGTTTATCGTACCTTATTGGAGAAAAAAATCGGTGAGCCAGCAGTTTCTGATTTTCGCCAAGAGTCTGCAGGTGGAGAGCCTTTGACCGTTTCTTTGAGTCAGGCCTTTCCAGAGATAGAAGGCATGGCTAGTCATGATGAGACACCAGTAAAAGCTGATTTTAAAAATGATTTTGATTTGGAGCATTTTCGTCAACTTATGGCGAGAGACAATCTTCGTTTCCAAGATGAACAGTCAGATGTCTTAGAGCTATTTAAAATCTCTGACGAGAAAAAATGGACTTGGTTTGAGACCTATCAATTGGCTAAGGCGACAGCTGTTTCACAAGTTATTTCTGTCAAGCGTATGCGTGAAAAATTAGCACAAGAGTGTGTTGCATCGGACTTTAGTCCCCAAGAAGCGACCATTATCCGAGAAGCTAAAAGTAAAACTGCCTTGCAATTTTTAGCGGGAATCAAACAAACCCGAAATGCTGGGATTATCCAAGCCGAACGCGATTTGCTAAAACAGATGGCGAATTTGGGACTGCTTGATGAAGTCATCAATGTTGTTATACTTTTGACCTTCAATAAGGTTGATTCGGCCAATCTCAATGAAAAATATGCCATGAAAGTGGCTAATGATTACTCTTATAACAAGATTCGTTCTGCTGAGGAAGCTGTACTTCGAATCAGAGAGAAAAATCAAAAGGGGCAAGAAAAAAAATCAGCGAAGCCAAGCCAAGCGAAAAGCAATGTCCCAAAATGGAGTAATCCAGAATATAAAAATACGTCATCAGCTGAGGAGTTGGAAGAAATGGAACGCCAAACTCTAGAATTGTTAGCAAAATTAGATAATGGAGGGGAATAGATGGAAAGTGTAGGAGATGTACTTAAAGGTCATCCTAGCCGTTTTCAATACCAGGACTTGGTTCAGCAAATTGTAAAAGATCCAGATGTTGCGGCTTTTATCCAGAAGGAATCTCTCAGTCAAGAGGAATTGAATCGTAGTATCTCTAAGTTTAACCAATACATCACCGAGCGTGATAAGTTCCTTCGCGGAGATACCGACTATATTGCTCGTGGTTTTAAGCCAATTTTAGTCATGAATCATGGTTACGCGGATGTATCTTATGAGGAAACTCCGGAACTAATCGCGGCTGAGAAGGAAGCAGCTATTAAGAAACGTCTAAAATTAATCAATTTACCATCTAGTTTGAAAAATGTCAGCTTTTTAGATGTTTATCGTGATGATGTTGCACGTTTAGCTGTTCTAAATAGAATGATTAAATTTGTTAATGATTATCCAGACAACCGTAAAGGTCTCTATCTCTATGGAGACTTTGGTGTAGGGAAGAGCTTTATGGTCGCTGCCCTAGCCCATGATTTGTCAGAAAAACGTGGGGTTTCATCAACCCTTCTTCACTATCCTAGCTTTGTCATTGATGTCAAAAATGCTATCGGTGATGGGAATGTTAAGAATTTGGTGGATGAAATTAAGCAAGCGGAAGTCTTGATTTTGGATGACATTGGTGCGGAACAGTCAACACCTTGGGTCCGTGATGAAATCTTGCAGGTTATTCTTCAGTATCGTATGCAAGAAGATTTACCAACCTTTTTTACTTCCAACTTCAATTTTGAAGATTTGGAAAAACATTTTGCAAAAGGCAAGAACGGAAACGATGAAACTTGGGAAGCCAGACGTGTCATGGAGCGTATTCGTTATTTAGCAGAGGAAACAAGATTAGAAGGAGAAAATCGTCGATGACAGAAACGATTAAATTAATGCAAAGCCACTCATCAGTGCGCAGATTTAAGGAAGAAGAGATTCCACAAGAGGACTTGAATGAGATTTTAACAGCTGCCCAAATGGCTTCTTCTTGGAAAAATTTCCAATCTTATTCTGTGATTCTAGTCAGAAGTCAAGAAAAGAAAGATGCTCTTTTTGAGCTGGTTCCTCAGGAAGCGATTCGTCAGTCTGCCGCCTTCCTCCTCTTTGTAGGAGATTTAAACCGTGCAGAAAAAGGGGCTCGTCTCCATACCGATACTTTCCAACCTCAAGGGGTGGAAGGACTCCTCATTACTTCAGTAGATGCAGCCTTGGCTGGACAGAATACCTTGCTTGCGGCAGAAAGCCTTGGTTATGGTGGAGTAATCATCGGTTTGGTGCGTTATAAATCTGCTGAGTTAGCAGAATTGTTCAAGCTTCCTGATTATACTTATCCTGTATTTGGTATTGCACTAGGTGTGCCGAATCAAAAACATGATGTGAAACCAAGATTGCCTCTTGACCAGCTTGTCTTTGAAGAAGAGTATCAAGAAGTCTCAGTTGAAACAATTGAAGCCTATGACCGTGTGCAGACCGAATATGCAGGAGCTCGTGCGACTACCACTTGGAGTCAACGTCTTGCAGAGCAATTCGGTCAGCCTGAACCAAGCTCAACTAGAGAAAATCTTGAACAAAAGAACTTATTGTAGAAAGTGAGAAAACATGGCCTTACCAACTGTTGCCATCGTAGGACGTCCCAATGTTGGGAAATCAACCCTGTTTAACCGTATTGCAGGGGAACGCATCTCAATCGTAGAAGATGTCGAAGGAGTGACACGGGACCGTATCTATGCTACTGGTGAATGGCTTAACCGTTCTTTCAGTATGATTGATACTGGAGGGATTGACGATGTTGATGCTCCATTTATGGAACAAATCAAGCACCAGGCAGAGATTGCCATGGAAGAAGCTGATGTCATCGTTTTTGTAGTTTCCGGTAAAGAAGGAATTACGGATGCAGATGAATACGTAGCACGTAAACTATATAAAACTCATAAACCTGTTATCCTCGCAGTTAACAAGGTTGACAATCCGGAAATGCGAAATGATATCTATGATTTCTATGCTCTTGGATTGGGAGAACCATTGCCAATTTCATCTGTGCACGGGATTGGTACAGGGGATGTATTAGATGCCATCGTCGAAAATCTTCCACATGAAGTCGAAGATGAAAATCCAGATGTCATTAAATTCAGCTTGATTGGTCGCCCGAATGTCGGAAAATCTAGCTTGATTAATGCCATTTTGGGAGAAGATCGCGTGATTGCCAGTCCTGTTGCTGGTACAACTCGTGATGCCATTGATACACATTTTACAGATGCGGATGGCCAAGAGTTTACCATGATTGATACGGCTGGTATGCGTAAGTCTGGTAAAGTCTATGAAAACACAGAGAAATACTCAGTCATGCGTGCCATGCGAGCTATTGACCGGTCAGATGTAGTCTTGATGGTCCTCAATGCTGAAGAAGGCATCCGTGAGTATGATAAGCGTATCGCTGGATTTGCCCACGAAGCTGGTAAAGGGATGATCATCGTAGTTAACAAGTGGGATACTCTTGAAAAAGATAACCACACCATGAAAAACTGGGAAGAGGATATTCGTGAGCAGTTCCAATATCTACCTTACGCACCGATTATCTTTGTTTCGGCTTTGACCAAGCAACGTCTCCACAAACTTCCAGAGATGATTAAACAAATCAGTGAAAGTCAAAACACTCGTATCCCATCAGCTGTCTTGAATGATGTCATTATGGACGCTATTGCCATCAATCCAACACCGACTGATAAAGGGAAACGCCTCAAGATTTTCTATGCGACTCAAGTGGCAACTAAACCACCGACCTTTGTGATCTTTGTCAACGAAGAAGAACTTATGCACTTCTCTTACTTGCGCTTCTTGGAAAATCAAATCCGCAAGGCCTTTGTCTTTGAAGGGACACCAATCCATCTGATTGCAAGAAAACGAAAATAAAAGAATAAAAAAAAGAAGGTTAGGTTGACTCACTAAGGGATTTTTACCCTTTAAAATTTCGGCATAACTTACAGCATTGTAGGTTATGCCGTTTTTGTTTATTCTGTGGGAATATCAACTGCACCAATGAAATTCCAATGGATGCAGATTGTCTGTCTCTTGGTTCTTGTTCCCGGCACCTTTTCAGGCTTGTAAACATCAATTCTCTCAATAAAGCTTCGAATAATCTCACCCGTGATTTCAGTAATATCAGTATACTTTCGTACCACTTTGAGAAATGAATCTACATTCAAGGATTGCTCTTTTGCCTGGTCTATGAAAGACTTTAGCTCATTTGTGCGCTTAAGTAATTCTTTCTGCTCTGCCTCATAGTTTTCAGTCATCTTCATAGATCGTTCATCAGAAATCTTGCCATCAATGTCACCCTCATAAAGTCTTTGGATAATTGTATCAAGTTTTGTAATTATTGTAGTTGCCTGTTCCGGTTCCTTGTGGCTGCTACGAAGCTGTTGGTTCAGTTCCTTTTTGCTTTGCTTGGTTACAAGCTCTACGAATTCATCTTCTTGTTCCCGGGCATAAGCAGTAATCTTTCTTATTTCTCTAAGCAGAATTTCTTCAACCTGAACATTATGAATCTGATGATGAGAAGAACAACCACCTTTGATTTTTCTGTATGTAGCACATACGAAATGTTCCTGCTCGTGTGTCCAGCCTCTTGCCCTGACTTGATATAGTTTAGCACCATCGTCGGCACAGAATAGCATTCCACTCAATACAGGCATTTCACCCATAGGTTTAAGTCTTTGCCTACCATCTCGGATTCGCTGAACAATATCAAAAGTTTCTTGATCTATAATCGGTTCATGAACATTCTTGAAGATAACCCGTTCAGATGGGTCATTGTTAATTATCTTTTTGCATTTGAAGGACTTTTTCTGTCCGTCTATCTGTTAGCCTTGGAAGAAGATGAAAAAGTACGTTTTTTGAAAAAAGATAAAAAATAACCTGCAACTATACGAGTTAGTCACAGGAGGCAGAAAAATTCATAATTATATGATATAATAACGCTATATTGTCGAAATATTTAAGTAAAGGAGATGCAATATGGGATTTCCAGAAGAAATTAAAAGAATCAGACAACGATGTTTTCTGACACAGCAAGATTTTGCCAAAGAAGTAC
>CAKPXD010000015.1 GCA_934201655.1 uncultured Streptococcus sp.
CGTGCGCCCAGAATCAATGCTTTGTTCATAGATTGTATTTCTCCTTAATTTTCATTTTGCGTTCATTTAACGCTTCACTGTTAGCACGTTTCAGACATTCAAAGTCTTTCTTGCGTGCAGCAATTTCAGTCTGTGGATATGCTGGGAACGTGCAAGGGCTGACCTCAAAGATTTCAAGCTCTAACACGGTATCAAGATAAGAACCATCTTCACGCTCAATAGTTTCCACCTTGATTGGCATAAATCCAAAACTGCATCCAACAATATCCCCACGCTGTACACGGGCATAGGCTCCCATAGCGTCAGGATCATTCCTGTTGATGATAATGTCACCATAAAGGCCTTTGTCATCAACTTTGAGACTCACTGTGCTGTTCCCTGTGCGCCCTAATACTAGGTTATGATCATGGTTAAACAATGCACGGATGTCAGCATTCTTAATTGCTTCTTCCACTCCTGCACGTTTGATCACTTCAAAATAGCCTGGCCACAGCTCAGTTTCTTCATCAAACCGGATAAAGTAACCACTCAGGATCAAGTCACCAGATTCTTGTTCTTCTCGTGTCTCAAATTGAGTAGCGATGTATGAATTACGTTTCTTCACTGGCATTTCCTCCTTCCTTGTTTAGTTTGTTCTGATTGCCTAACTCGCCTTGTGGCAGATAGTTTTCAAGAACAATAATTTCATCCATTTCAGGATCTGGAGTCATACCAACCCAATCTCTCCACTCATTTCTACGCATTGCAGCGCTGTTGGTCATTTGTTGAGCAACCGTTGAAAGCTCTGTGATGTCGTATGAGTACAATGAGCGTGGATTGAATTTGAAGTAGCGTGTGGTTGAAGTCAGTAGGTCTCTTGTGAGTGTCTGAGTGATCGTTGTTGCGATGCTCATGATGGTTGTATTCACAAAGTTGTTGTATTCTTCTTTGTTGAAATCTCCCACACCTAACACAAAAGCCGGAACTCCTAACATCCCAGCTACTGTTTTCTTATCAATTTCTACTGACTCATTCAAGGCAATGTCATTCAGACTTAATGGTTTCACTTGTTCCACTTCCATCAAGGCATCAGGAACAATCCAAGGTTCCCCAGACTGGCTTGTTGTCAAGTATTTCTTAGCGATTTTTTCACGCCCCTCAACAGTTCCAAGTTCTTCACTGGATGAGTCCACCTTCACAATGAGGCTTGGAACGTTCTTTCCGTTCATGAAGCCCTTCTTGGTCTGTGTGGCCATGTTCAAATTTCGGACAATGTCTTTCAAAGCCAATCTAAAACCGGTCCCAATATAAGGCCGGTCTGGATCAGGATTGATGGCAAAGTGGACCACTTCATCTGGATTGAAATCAGTGTCCCTGAAGTGGATCATGTATGTTAGATCATTACTTTTGAAAGACACTTCTGACATTGGAAATGGTCTGAGATTGCTGATATAGTCAGTCATTGGATCATATTCCACATGTAGAACAGAATTTCCATCACCAAATAGAAGCAAGTCCCTGACGATCTTGAAAATCCATGATTTTCGTGTCATGTGATCACAAGGGTTGATGTCAATTTTACGGGCTAACCCATCCTTGATTCGTACATCACCGGATTCTGTATTCTCCATGAGCTGTATAGTCATATTTGAAACCATGTCAGCAATTTTATTGACAGCCATGATCACATCTGGATTTCTTGCCAGTGGAATGTAGCCATCACCGTCATACATGATCCCCAGATCTGAATTCCCAAAGCTTGTAAACATCGTTTGAGACTTCCCACGCTTGAATAATTTGTCAAAGATTCCCATATTTCTCACCTCCTTTCTATCTAATCAAAGTAAGCCATCACATTCTTATTCTTACCAAGGTTAGCAAGCGCCTGAATACAAGCAAATACACTCGCGTCAAACAAGTCAATTCTTGCTGTACCGCCATCACCGTCTAACTTCTCATACTGTACAGCATCATCCACTTTCTCAATGGCTCTGACATTGCTGACACAATACTCATAAGCGTCCGAATGTACATAATAGAATTCTTTATTCTTCACTTTCAATTCAATTCTTCTGAATCCCTCTGATTTCAAATAGAATAGCTGAGGCTGGTCAATCATTTTGAATTTAGCTTGCTTCATTTTGAGCATGAACTCTCTACCAAATTTTCTATCCATCCCGACAGCAGCAATTTTGAAGCCTTTCTGTCGCATTTCTATGAACCATTTAACAATGTCATCATAGAGAACGGTTGGAGTGTTGCTCATTGTCAGCCAGCCATCTGATTGCCACCCAAAAAGTGGGATGCCATCATCATTAGCTTTCTTTTGGGCATTGACACGAGGAAAGAAAGCGTGTGTGATACAGATATCAACATCTTTTTCACCGTCATTGTATACCCCATAAAGAGCAGCAGCGGTCAAGTCATGCAGTCTTGAAAGGTCAGCTCCTCCATACCAGCGAATAGGAAGCCTTGCAAGCTCCTCAATGGTCCAATCATAACAGTCATCACTAGCAATGAATTCATCTGGATTGAAATAAGCGTTCATTGAGTTAGTGAAGACATTCAATGTCTTGTTGAAAAACTCGTTTCTGGTCTGTGGATCATTCAAGGCCTGTTCTGCTTCTTCCTTGAGGGCCTTGAGTGAGACAGTCACACCCCATGAGGGATTAGCCATTTTCAACACATTCTCATCCAAGTAGTCTCCCACATCTCCATCAGTAGCCTGATTGGCCTTACAGATGAAGATGAAGAATGAATCATCTTTGACCAGCTCTTTCAGCACCTTCTGACAATATTTCAGACGGTTAGCAAGGAAGCCTGTTGGAATGTCCCCTGCTGTAGAGATAACAAAAAGCATACTGTTTCTGTATGCTGACATTGTTTTCTTCATAAGACCGTATTTCTTGGAATTTCTCATGGTGTGTGCTTCATCTAGGATGATGACATTCCCATTGAGTGAGTCAAGCCTGCTCTCATCATTTGCCAGTGCTTGGATAAAGAATGAACCTTCCTCACCAAAATTGGCAGTGATGGAGTGTTCTTGGTTGTTATCTTTTATGCGAATGTTCTTGTCATTCCAACGCTCAACATTGAACCTCAAGAATCCAAAGGCTTCCAAGGCTTGCTTGACAGAATTGGCTACAATATAGCATTTTGAACCGCTATCTGTATCTAGAATCTGATAAGCCAGAGCGATTGCAGCAGTGAAGGAAGTCTTGCCATTCTTTCGGGCAAGCATGATCAAGGCTTCTTTGAAGCGTCTCTCATTTGTTCCCTTGATATAGAATCCAAAGAGATTGACCACCACAAAGTGTTGCCACGGTTGAAGTAGCAATGGCTTGTTACGGATTGAGACCGCAAACATATCATCACCCTGCTGATGAACAATTGTATGTTCAATGAAATGAACGACAAAATCAACCATGTCTTCATCCATTTCAAATTCTGGATTGTCTAAATCTCTCAGAAAGCGTGATGCTGCCAAAATGTTCTCTTCACAATGCTCTTCCTGATGATCCAGAACGTGTTGAGCGTATTCTTTAGCTTTGCCCACGTTACCCATCAGCTTTCACCCGTTTCTTTTTGATCTGGTCCTTGAATTTCAGAACCTCTGTAAGAACTGATCCATTGTCTTGCTCTACCACTTCACCCAAGGACTTAGGATTCATCATCAGTTGATTGGAATAGCTGAGTATATCTTTTCGTAGAATTTCCATTGCTGTGAGAATTGGGACTTTACGCTCATTCTCAGCTCCTGCCTTATTCACATAGACATCTGTGACAGGATAGCCCATATCAGCATAATCCTGAGCAAGTTTCTGATACTGAAACAGCATTCCTGAAAAAATGTCAATGATCATATCAAATTCTTTGCGATAAGTCCCAAGCTCTTTCATCTGTTTGATGACTTTTGACTTGATTGACTTAGCTGTGACTGGTTTTGCCAAAAACTAGGCCTCCTTCCCAAAATCCCTTTAGTTTTTATCCCCTTTTTGTCTGAGTGGTCCCGATTTGGAAAAAGTTCCCTTCACCGGTTCCCAGACGCTCGAAAAAAATTTTTTTCGATGGGGGGGGATAATCGAAAAAATCAAAAATTCAAAAATTGAAAAATTTGATTTTCACAAAATTTCGTTTTTTTGATTTTTGTAAAAATTCAAAAATTCCTTTTTTCGTTTCTTTTGCCAAAAAATTCCTTGACCAATAACTTTATCATTCTTTCTGTCATGGAAAGTGTTGTGTCGCTTGTTAGTGAGAGGAAGACAATTCCATTCTTGAAATTCTAGTTCAGGATATTCGGACACTGGAAAAATATGATGAACCATTTCAGCTGGTTCTGATATTCCATATCTCAAGCTCTCTTGACATAGATAATTATATTTCCTTAGAATCTTATCTCTGAACTTCTCCCACCTCTTTGTCTTCAAAGAAGGTCTGACAATTTTGTTATACATTAAATCCTCCTCACACAAAAAGGACAGACCAAACTGATTGGCTGTCCCTTTCATACTTGAAAGCTATGCTATCATAATATTTTATTTTATGTGAGAAAACAAGAGTTTATTTTCTCATTTTTGTGTTGGTGTTTTTTCCCAGCGTACAAGAATTGATGAAACGGCCATACATAATTTTTCGTCTCTGCAAACGGAATATCCTACGATCTCATATTTCAAACATGGGTTATTCTTGATATCCGTGTTCAATTCTTTTACTGCACTTCTCATTAACGGAACATCTATGTATTCTTTTATTATCATACTGTTATTCATATCCTCTTCACCTTTCTTATTTTGTAATTCTTTCAGTTCGTTCATTATACTTCCTCATTTTTTTCAATGATAAAGGCTATTAATTCTTTAGGATTAATATAGATGTTACCAATACCCATTAAATGTCCGTTATTAAACTGACTAACTAAACGGGTGATTTCTGATTTATTTGAACTAAAAATTTCAGCATTTTTACCATTTGTTAAATGAAAAACGATTTTATTTGTAGTCATTATTCTGCCTCCTTTGGTGGGTTCGGATAACTCGTCCAGAATACTGTATCTTCATAGGTGTTTTCAAATCCAACACCGTTCCCAAAATCAATCCAGATATCAGTGGTAATATCTTGTGTCTTTGGATTATATACAAGAACTTCTTCATCAATCTTTGGAGTTTTACCTTCCCAAACAAAATCAAATCCATCCCCAAATATTTCTTTATCGTCTTGATAGATATCCTTGGTTGTTAATTTATTCCATTCATAAATTGCCACAGTTATGTCTGATATTCTTTTTGCAGTAGCCATTTTTTTCTCCTCACTTTCACATATCTTATATTTTGTTAAGCTCGCCTTGTTTCTGAAATCCTTTTAGAATATGGTTTTCATCCGTTTCTCTTTTTCTAGCTTATGCTTAACTCATTATGTTAATGTCAAAATTAAAAATTAAATAACAAAGTTCCTCAAGGCATCATCTAGTTCAGCTTGTTCAATTCCAATGTATCTCAGTGTTATCGCTGGAGATGAATGATTGAACATCTTTTGTAGTGTGCCTACATCCTTTGTCTTGTTGTAATATTTATATCCAAATGTTTTGCGCATTGTGTGTGTTCCCACATTATCAATGCCCAATTCTTCAGCAGCTTCATGGATGATCTGGTAAGCTCGTTCACGAGTGATAGCCTTGTTTCCACCTTGCCTGCTCTTAAATAGGAAGTGATGGAATGGCTTCCCTTCAACATACTTCCTCATTTCTCGCTTCAACTCTTTTGTCATTCTACGAGAAATTAGTTTGCCAGTTTTTCTTTCTCGTAGCTTGATGTGCCATCCCTGAACATCTTTGACTTTGAGTGTGAGGATGTCTCCAACTCGCAAGCCTGTATTCAGACCAGTGATGAATAGCATGTAATACATTTCATTCCATTCTCTCAAATAGTCCTTCATTGCTTGGATGTCATCGTTATCTTTGATTGGTGAAACTTCTTCCATTAATCCACCTCCTTCACAAGCCAGCTTTACGCTAGCTTGTTAAAGAATTCCTTTTGTTCTGGCATATGTTTCGAGAATGTTTCTACGTTTTCGATATATTGTTGCGTTGCTAGTAAATTGCTTTTCTGCAATTTCTTCCCAATCTAGGTTAGCTTGTCCCCATCTGAAATAGAAAATATCTAGCTGTTCTCCTGTTAGTTGCTTTTTAAAAGTTTCAACAGTTTCTTTGAACAATTCTAAATTTTTCAATGGCACATCGGTAGCAAATTTCATTACCATGTTTTCTGTCGGTTTACTCACACCACTGCCACTACTTCCGACAAAATCATCGCCACTCTTTGCCATCAATTCTGCTTTGCGTGTCCAGATTGCTTTATCTATTCCACGAAATTTAAAAAGTTCTTGATCTAAATTATGTAACTCCCTATTGTTCAACGACTTCATTTAATACCTCTCTTTTATATATTTCCGACACACCTACTAACGTTTTGCGATAAGTTAATGCTTCTTGTAATGTGCCAAACTCTTTATCTTCAAATTTTGAAGGATGTGTCCCGTCCCATTTACAATGCCCAATATATTTTCTTACTACATATACCATTTCAAATCTTCTTCCTTGATAAATGAGCCATCAATCCATTTACCTTTTCGATCTTTGATTTCGTTATAGGCCCCAGTGAAACATTCTAGAAATTCATAACCCAAAATATTGCTGATTGATTTCAAGTAAGTCACAATGCGCACAAGGTTATGACGACACATTTTTTTACTTGCTAAATCTTGAGATAGCTGAAACTCTGAAATGTTAGCATTTAGCAGTTTGAAACAGTCCATTGCTTCTTTTCGCCTGATATTATTAGCCTCTTCAAAGATGCTCTGTACATCTGCCTTAATAAGCAATGCTAAGCCAACTACAACAACAGCACAATCTCCAATGCTATCTTTTGTAAGTTCTTCGTTTTTTTTGAGAAATCCAGCGCATAATTCCCCAAATTCTTCACTCAATTTCAATGATTGTTTATCCAGTCTTCCTCCATTTTCTAAATCACGATCAATAAACCATTGCTTTACATTATTTAAAATTAATTCTTCCATAAATCCACCTTTTTAAAAATACTTCCTTCTTTGAGATTTCATGCCCTCGAATGAAATCCCGTGATCTTTGTCAACACCTTTGCAAATACGATCCATAATCGCTTGACCATAGACTTCACCAATTTGGGCACTGCTTTTAAGATTACTTGTAATAATCGTACAATTACGGTTATCAAGAATTGAAAATAGGATTTCTTTGCTCCAATCCGTAACCTTCTCTGTGCCTAAATCGTCTAGTACAAGATAAGGCACCTTCGACAAGCGGGTGACCCATTTTTGCTGAGTCTGGTCTGATGAACCGAAGTCGCTTCTGATTCTGGCAAGTAATTCTGGTATTTTGATAAACATAGCGTGTTTCTTCGTCTTATCTGAGACCTGCTTAATAATGCCATAGGCTAGATGACTCTTGCCAACCCCAGCAGGACCAAGAAATAGAACATTATTTGTATCTCCAGATATATAACCATCTGCTATTCTGATAGCAGCATTAAGCTTGTCCTTCTGGCTTTGGTCAGTGACCTGGTAATTGCCAAGCGTTGCCTGCTTCAGCTCTGAATTTACGATTGAAGAATTGAATAAGACATCAATTCTTCTGGCTTCCAGTCGTGTATCTTCCTGTTCCCAAAACTCATCTTGAAGTTTTTGCTCATCTTTCTCAATCAGCTCCTTGGCACAGGCAAAACAAACTTTTTTGTCAACACCTTTAATGACAAACATCTGCTCTCCATGCTTTGAACAAACTTGATCACACGAAGTCAAGTTTTGTTCGACATAATTATATAAACTCATGTATATCCTCCCGACCTACTACAATCCATCATGAAGGCTAACTTCCCAAGCACTGCACGAGGATCAGGATGATTTATCATCATGTCTTTCTGCATTTCCCCTAACGGGTAAAATTGTTTTTCAAAAGCTTCGATTACTTCTTGTAAACTAACCATTCTATCACCTCAAATACCAATATCATTATCTGGCAAAACCTGCGCTTGTTTCATCGGCCTTTCATTCAGATATCCTTCAAATTTAGTGCCAAATAGAGTTTCAGGTCTAAGATACTTGCTCATGTTTGCATCATGTAACCATTGACTGACTTTTAAATCAATCACTTGCTTAAAATCTTCTAGACTATAGCCCTCTTTTAATCGTGATTTTACAAAATTGACATTCTTTTCAACAAATTTAAAAGATTTTCCTGTTTTTTGATTTAGATAAGCTATCGGAATCCTAGAAACATAATTTTTAGGCTTGCTTTTTTGCACTTCAACAAGAGCATTTTCATCTAGCCATCCTGGCAAAACAACATCTTCTACTTGCCCTATATGTTTCTTTAATTCTTCTTCTTTATCTTCTTCTAATTCTTTATCTTTATCTATATCTGTTGCGTTACCTTGCGTTACTGTAACGTTACATGTAACGTTACTTTCTAGCAATTTCTTTTGATTTTCACGATGCCGAGCAACCCTTTTTCTGGTTTGCTCTTTGATTTTTTCGATACCTTCAATGTTTTGATGTTTTTCCCAATTCGGCAAAGAAATGATTCCATCAATAATTTCAATCATTCCATATTTTTCAAAAGTAGCTAGGGCAAATCTAACAGTATTGAGTGGTCTGCTGAATAGAGTTGAGAGCATTTCATCTGTATAATGCACACGATTATTCATCATAAGCAACCCATTCCCACCTTCACGTCCAGCCAAAGTCAATATTTTGAACCAGATGACTAAAATAGCATCTCGCTCTGGCAATGCATCGATTAAGCGGATTTTTTCATCATCGAAAATATCTGTCGTAATCTTAATCCATTTAATTTCTGACATCCTTATATTGCCTTTCTAATGCGCATGTGCGCATGCCATTTTCTTGCTTGTTTTCGCTTAAATGCCGTCTGTGCCATATCTTCCCAAGTTTTGCGAGCTAAGGCTTCCACTAAATTCATTTTTTGCATTTCCAGATTATCAATCTTTGCTTCATATTCTTCCATATCGTGATAGCAACGTTTGACTTCATCTTTTAAAAATAAATATTCCTCAATCAATGATTTCATATTATTAACGAAATCGTTGTTTTTCAAATTTTCCATATTATCTCCTTAAAACGCCAGTTCGTCTCGCTCTTTATAATTTTGGTACATCATCCGTAACCACATTCCGTCAATTTTTTCAAATTGATCAAGAGTAAGATAATAAATCTGTTGCTCGAACCAATAAGCAAAATCTTCGAAATTATCGATCACAACAAAATTGTCATATATCTCAGCATAATAACTGTCTCCGTAAAAATTCCCGCAAATCGAATAGACATAAAAATAATCTCTATGCTGACTTTCTTTTCTGTAGATTTTTAGTTTCATTTTTCAACCTCAAAATGGAAGTCCATCATCACTGACATCTGGAACATTTGGTGCTTGGTCATATAGGCTGTTTGTGTTAGCAGCATTGTCTTTCTTTTCTAAAGTTTGGAATTTTTCTACAACAACTTCCGTAACATAGACACGCTGACCTTGTTGATTTTCATAATTTCTGGTTTGTATCCGTCCAACAACAGCGATCAAAGCCCCTTTTTTTGTCCAATTAGCCAAATTTTCAGCACTAGTTCCCCAAATCACGCAATTGATAAAATCCGCTTCTCTCTCCCCATCGCTATTTTTAAAATTACGATTAACAGCCAGATTAAATATAGCGACTGATTGACCGCTAGGAGTCTGCTTCAATTCAGCATCTCTTGTCATTCGTCCTATAAGTGTTACATTATTTATCATTTTCCTCTCCCTTTCAAATAATTGGGGATCTCGTCACCGATTTCTAATTGATCGTACTGATCGGCTGATACCAAGAACTTGCCATAAGCCCCGGCCGTGACCGTGTAATGCCCGTTTATTATCTCTTTGTCCGTGATGTAGCCGTGCATTTCAGCGCCTGCATTATCGACCTGATAGATGATAATTTGTTGTTTAGGCTTGCTAAGGATCGCCCCCGCATAAAACGAGATGATGCATGAGGCCATAAAAAATATTAGTTTAATCTCGGTCATGGTCGACCTCCTCAAACAAACAAACTAGCAAGCAAGAGCAGACCTGCATATATAATAGCGCTCACGAGACCGCGATACACAGTATTCAAGAACTCTTCTTCGTAATCTTCTTTTTTCAATTTTTCTTTAGGGAGAATATAAGTAAATAATACATCCAATCCAAACGATTGCCAAAATGAAATCTTGTGAACATCAATTATTGTTATCATGATTTTGTTCCAGCCAAATTGGACTACCAACGTTGATGCAATGATACCAATGATTGCTAGAATCACAGTAGCTATTTTCTTCATTCTTCCACCTCCTTATCACGCAATATTTCTCTAGCACAAGTAAGATAATAGTGAAATACCTCATCTGATACACACTTGCTTATTAACTCATCTAGTGATTTCTCGACAACTTCGGATTTATTTTTATATCCATAATATAGCTTCAAAGCCTCAAGATGCTCGAATAAATCGTTAGTCAAGGTAATTTGGATTTTCTTGCTCATCTTACACCTCCTATTTTTTACCTCTCATAAATTTCGGCATTTCGCCGTGATATTCTTCGTAATGGAAATATTTTCTGCAACACTCGGCGTATTCATAGGTTTTATTAACCTTTAATTTTCGCTTGAGTGTTTTCTTAAATTTCTTCGGTCATACAGCGAATGGAATTTTATCTTCAACAACTATCCAGGCTATAAAATATCTATACGAATAATTATAGTGTTTTCGTTTTTGTCTAAGGTTCATTCTTCCACCTCCTCAACTCCCACGCCTTCGCAATCAAACACCCATCCGAAGTCTGCGTCTTCTAGTTCTTTTTTGGTTGCTTTATAATTCATATCTAATATATTCTGACTAAAATAAACATTAGGTCTATGAAACGGCTTAACTAAAGGTTGACCGTTTGACAACGTTACTTTGTACCGTTTCTCTTTCTTGGCCTCGTAGCCGTCAAGCCAAGCACGGGCAAAGAGTTCTGGATTATCCCAATACCATTCTGCAACTCTATCAGACATACTTGCGTCTATTGAGTATGACAATGTAAGTCCGTGTTTTTTCTGTTCTTCAATAAAATCAGCTATATACTGCGGAACTACTGGCTTTTGTGGTTCATTTGAGAATCCTTCAATAATATTTATAGCCATTTCAAGGCCTGCTATATACCCCTTTCTTTCTGGGCTTGATTTAGCTAGTAATACTTCAGTTCTAATTATGGAAATCAATTCCTGCTTATTCATTTTCCATCTCCTCAATCAGCCATTCCAGATTCTTTCTGGCTTTTTTCAGGTCTTCCAGTCCGTTCTTGCTCTGAAATCGCAATAGATATTTAATCGCATTGCCCCAATAGAAGCCCTGCACAGCTGATAAATTGCCCGCAAAGTTTCGGACTACATCAATAGCCTCAAGCCCAAACTTCCCTTTGTAGTGACTTGGATTGTTGACTTTGTCTTCTTCGATCATTTCATCAAGCACTTGTTCATACGATTTTTCTTTCATTTCAAATCCTCCTTACTTTCGACACCCGCTGAGATCTTCTTCATCCCAATTTCGCATTTTAAAAGTCCGTTTTTTTCGTTCTTCTTGACTACGTAGCACGGCTTGACGCACAGCATATTCTTGTGCTGCCAAAACATACATGGCTTGTAAATCAAGCAATTCTTCTGCTTCACGCTTTTTTTCAGCCTTTCGCCATTCCAGATATTGGCAAAACGCTCCCATCATGAAGAACATCATCAACGTAATAATTCCACCTAAAACCTCACTCATTATTCAACCCAATCCTTTCTCTTATCAACTTATCATCCTGCTCAAGGTATGAAATTCTAACAGCATTGTTTCTCATACTGTCTCTGTTATCGGTTATTTGAGAGCGAAGATCTTTGATTTGATGATTTCTATCGTCTTCAATCTTCACCACAAAAACAACTGCAACAAGTAGGCAGAGACTCAACCCGATAACTAACAATTTCAAATCTGCCAATGTCCTGCTTAAATAAACATTTTCATGCTTTAACAAATGTATCTCATCTCTAATACTCAAAACCTGTCCTCCTGCCCAGTTCATCCCCTTTTTTTAAATAACGATATTTTCTTGAATGAATTTATCCAATTCATACTTATCGATGCGCTTGGTTCCATCAATTTGATAAAGATTCAATCCCTTCTTAATCCATTTTCTGATGGTGTTTGAACTACAATCTGCATAGTGTGATGCAGTTTCTATTGAAAACCAACGTTTTTCTGCTACCTCTTGGTCCAAGAATTCAGTGAACGATTCTTTAAATTGAGTTCGTACCGCTGTTCTTATTCCATTTTCAAATTCTTCGCTTAGAATATTCATTTTCAACTCCAATGTATGTTATAATATAAATGTTTTATTTTTGTTGAGCACTTCACTTGTTTTGGGAAGTGTTTTTTTATTTATCCAACCAAACTCATCTGTCCGTTGCGGGCTTTGATTTCAAGCTTGGTATTCGCTGATGGCTCCCAGCTATTCCAGTAGTCAAATGCTTGTTCTTCGTCCTTCCGCTTCAATAAGTCATAGCGAGGGATTCTGAAATAGTCCTTGAAGTCTTTAGCAGCCTGAGAAAATACAGATTGTGCAAAATGTCGGTCACGGTATGCTTGGCTATCCTTGCCACCGAGCAGAGCCACGACTTTTTTCTTACGCAATTTTTCCAATGCTAGGCAAACTGAAGGATTCACTGGTTGCTCATTTTTTAAATAGTCAACATCGATAGCTAAAGTTTCTTGATTTTGTTTTAACTCTTTTTGAGTCTGCAAGACTTGAATTAAAATATCTTCCTGAGTAAGTTCATTTTGATTGACTTGCATAATTTCTGATGTCATAATAATTCTCCTTCTAAAATGTCGCTTTCTTTGCGAATGTCGTTCAGGTCGTTGAAGAAACGAAGACCACGGCTGATAAAACTATCAAATTCATTTCTTATAATTCCATCTGCTTTCAGGACCTTTTCTTCATCAGCGTAGATCAGACCACCCATGCTTGCTAAGAAATCATTTCCCTTTTGAAGCAGGCTTGTGATATTCTTGTAAGCCGAGATTTGTTTCTGTACATTATTAAGTTGCCCTTGCGACTCTTCAATAGCTCGTGTCAATTCATCATACTGAGCAGATTTCTTGTCAACCTCTTCACGCTGTGCCAGTGTATCTTTCAGTTGCTTCTCGATGAATTCAGAGCGCTCTTCCATTGCTTTTACAGTTTTGGAAAGTTCCTTGTTTTTCTCTAACAACTGCTTATTTAGGTCCTGTGTAGCTTTGTAATCATCCGGAATGACTTCCTTGATGGTTTCTTTTACTTCTACTTTAGAAGACTTAATTTTCTCATTTTCAGCTTTTAAAAGCTCATTTGCTTTTTGGCTGATTTTGAGTTTATTTTTTAGTTCTTGCAATTCTCTGACAGTCGGACTGTCACCTTGCTCAATCCTGTCAATTTGAGCCTTCTGTTCGTCATCTGGAAGAGTTGCGATAAGGTAGAGTGCGTTAATGCCTAAATTCTGTGACGTCACAGAATATGGAAGTTCTTTTGCTACTTTCATAAACTGATTAGCAACTGTCTGGCTGAACTCTATTTTCTTCAACCATTCCATAAATTGGCCATGAACTAAATCATTTTCTTTTACATGATTTAACCTTCTGCCGATTTCCCAGATGGACTGACCGGCTATTTGCTTATGGTGACTAATTTCTAGCTCAATCTGAGTTAAATTATTTGATAATGTTACTTCGTTCACACGCCGATTCCTTTCTAAAATTCTTCAAATTTCTCCCACGACTCGTTGATTCTCAATTTCTTACTAATGCGCAATTTCAAATCATCGCTTCCCTTGCCTTCTTTAAGAAGTTGTGTTATTGCTGCAGGACTGACTCCCACAACAATAGCTAGGTCTGACCGAGACCATCCTCTCTTATCCAGTGCTTCTTCTACTAAAGCATTCCATCTTTTATGCTGTTGACCCATTTGTTCTCCTTTCTAAAACGAAAGTTAAAGAAATAGTAAAATATTTTTATTAAATGCTTGACAAAATTAATGTATAGTATTAAAATGTAGGCATAATTAAAAGGCTTGATAAAACATTGTATCTATCAATTTGATGCGCTCGCCAAAGCTATTATATTTTTAGATATTTTTTTACAAGACTTTTTACTAAATCTTTAACTTACAAAAACTATTTTAATACTCTGCATTAATTTTGTCAATAGTTTTAATGCAAATTATTAAATATTTTTTGTCATGTTCTTAGAAAGGTTGATAAATCAATGTTTCAGACATTTGACAGAATAAAAGAACTTGCCAAAAATCGAGGTCTTTCAATAAATTCATTAGAAGAAAAACTTGGTTATAGCAGGAATACTATTTATAATCTCAAAAGCTCAAAGCCGTCCACTGAACGAGTTTCAGAAATTGCAGATTATTTTAACGTTTCTATCGACTACCTTTTGGGACGTACAGATAATCCGAATATTGTTAATCGAGGTGATGCTTCTGCACCTCTTGATCTTCGAGACATTGCTGCACAATCTATGTTATTTGATGGTAAACCACTTACTGAAGATGATATAGACTTTATCACAGCTGTTTTGGAGGCACACTTAAAAAATAAATAGAGGTGCTAATTATGACTGTGCAAGAATTGTGCGCCGTCGAAGGCGTTAACTTGTGCTATTTTGATGGGGAAGAATGGCATAGCCAAGGATTTTACAATCCAGTTTTGAATGTCCTAGCCTTGGATATCCGCTTATCTGACGATGATCAGAAAAAAGTGGCTCTACATGAGCTTGGGCATAGAGAACATCTGCCATGTAATTACCAAAAGAATAGGGAGAAATGTGAGTTACAAGCGAATAGAAACATGATACATCATTTGCTTGAAGAAGAGTTGAAGTTGATGGATGATGTAAGAGATTTCAACTATCTGCATTTCATGGAGAAATACAACTTGAAGACCATTGCGAGTGAAACAATGGTCAAAGACGAATATAATTCACTAATTAGTTAAATAGGAGGATTCTAATGAAAAAAAGTAAGCCTTTTTATAAACAAAATTGGTTTATAATATTTATTATTCTAGTTGTTATTGGCGGTATAAGCTCTCTAACTAAACCAAAATCAAAAACCACAAGTAGTGCAGAAGGGTCTGCTACTATTAAAAGCAACACTTTTAAAATGACGGATAAACTTGGGGAAGAGTTTGCTGTTTATCTGCGAGAAAATGCGGAAGTCTTGGACAATGGTGATAAAATCGAATTTTTTACAGGTGGAAATGCTACTGCTGTTTCTGTCCGTGTTGGAGAATCGTGGAGTGCTGAAAGTGTAAGCCGTAAAATCTATCTTGCTAATTCATTTCTTAAACAAAAAAATGAGCTGTTTAAAAAATGGGCGGCAGAAAATAACTATGAAGTTAACCTAAATAAAGATAACCCAGAATTAATAGTTAAAGTTTCTGATGCAGATAAAACAACAATTGCACAAGAGTATAGTGGCAAGATGAAGATACTTAATAATTAAGTAAGCAAAAAATCCCCACACTCTCCGACGGCAATCTTGAGTGTGAGGAAATGTAGTATAAGAAAAGCCATTAAAAAGGTCTTTTTCTTATACCCATTTTAACAATAAATGAGGTAAAAATCAATGATCAAGAAATATAAAAAAGGTGACGGTTTTGCTTACTATTTTAAAGCATACCACGGGATTGATCCTTTGACTGGTAAGAAGATAGTAACTCTTAGACGTGGTTTTAAAACCGAACGTGAAGCTAGACTGGCCGAAGCTAAGTGCTTAGCTGATTATGAAAAGAAAACCTTCAGAAGCAGAAATACAACTACTACTTTTGAACAAGTCTATGAAACTTGGAAAGAGCATTATAAAAATACAGTTAAAGAATCAACCTATGTAAGTCAAATTGACAAAGCAGACAGGCTTATTATCCCTCGTTTTGGAGATAAGCCCATAAATAAAATTACTCTATCTATGTGCCAAATTCAGGTCAATAAATGGGCTGATGAGTATAAGAGATTTTTTGGAATTATCAGCATTGCTAATCAGATATTTGATTATGCAATATCTATGGAATTGATTGATAGCAATCCAATGAGAAAAACTCTAAAACCAAAAAGAAAAAAGAAAGATAAGGAAGAGCTTGAACAATTCTATAATAAAGAAGAACTGAAAACTTTTTTTGAAATGGTCCAGGAGCTTGATGACATAGAAATGCTCACTTTCTTCCGTCTGTTGGCTTTTACAGGAATGAGGAAGAATGAGGTTGGTGCATTAAGATGGACTGATATTGATTTAGAGAGCGGACAACTAAAAGTTAATCAAACACTAGCCAAGGGAGAAAACAATAAAATCATTTTTCAAACCCCAAAAACGAAAAAAAGCCAGCGAACAATATCGCTGGATCCTAAAACTATCGAAATATTGAAAGATTGGCACAAATACAGTACAAGAGGCCTGTTATTTAAAAATGAATCAGGCAGTCCTAAAAGTATTGTTCATGTAAACAATTTACTAAATAGAGTTTGGAGAAGATATCCGGATTTTAAGCGTATCACTCCTCACGGATTCAGACATACTCACTGTTCCCTCTTGTTCGAGGCTGGAGCTACTATCAAAGAGGTTCAAGAACGACTAGGGCATGAAAACATACAAACAACGATGGACATATATGCTCACGTAACACAAAAAGCAAAAAATGAAGTTGCTGACAAATTTGCTTCATACATTGGTTTTTAAAATATGGGTATCACAGTGGGTATCAAAATAAAAAAATAGGCTCTCTGATCTATCAGAAAGCCTGTTGTTTAGTGGTTTTATAACCTTATTTAGCGATTGGGTAAACAGAAACTTGTTTTTTATCGCGTCCTTTGCGTTCAA
>CAKPXD010000016.1 GCA_934201655.1 uncultured Streptococcus sp.
ATCATCTTTCTGGTTTCTATGGTTTGTGCTATCTATGTCAGCACTCAAACTAAAAAAACAGGTATTACTGCTATCGACCCTGATATGTTGAGCCAGAAAGAACAAAAACAATTGCGCTACCCTGGTCTTAAAGCTGGACTTATCTATGGAGTCTTTATGTTCTTTGGCATGCCACTTCTCAATGTCTTAACAGATGATAGCAAGGACTATTTCGCCTCTCTTTTCAATCTAGGTCATTTCACATCAATTCTTTTCGCAGCCTTCTTTTTCGGATTAATGATGCAACTTGTCGTCTGGCTTCGCATTCGAAAAGCCAAAAAAGATCAAGACGACTATTAGGAGGAAACTTATGAAATCATTACAAACTTTAATTCTAAGTCATATTTTGGTCAGCATCTTTGTTACCTTTTTCCTAGTTTATGGTCAAGTTACACGTCCTTTTCTGATCATCTTCCTTTTAGCCCTTCCGGTCTTGAATAAGGGACAAAGGTTTCAGAAATTCACATCAAAAAAAATACGCCTCTTAAACGCATCTCTCTGCTTTATCCTCGTATCTCTCCCACAACTAATAACGAATTCTATGGATTGGAGATATCTACTATTTCTAACTATCTGTATCGTTTTTAGTCTAGTCTACTTCTATACTCTCTATCAACTCTTTAAAGAAGTTAAGCAAAAAGATTGTTATTAATCTGTAGAAAAACAAACCCCTAACACTTCTCCGTGCTAGGGGGTCTTTTAGTTCCTTAAATATCGTATATACTCTACTAATACGTAGATGAGGATTGTTAAACAAATGATAATCTCTAACCAAACGAGGAGGTTGAGGACCGAAAACTGCAGAATGCCTTGGGACATTTTCAATGAAGTTGCTGTGATGATGGTAGGGAAAGTTAGGGCTGAAAAAGAAGGTTGGAAGCCTTGTTTTAAAATCCTTGGCAAGCGACTAAGGACAAAGAAAAAAAAGGTCTGTGATGCAAGGATCATAACTAGTAAAATCCAACTAGGAAGACTGTGTCCTCCTACTCTCACTAATGCTGCCAAAAGGAGAGAAAATGGAGCACAATAAATTCCTTCTTGCCCTAGTAAAGCCAGCGGTAATGGATTTTTCCTTAAATCTTGATAAATTAGAGGGTAAAGGATAAGGGTTAAGATAAAACCAAAAATCCAAGCTCCATAGGCAATCCCAACAACGCCCACCACGGGGTAGGTCAAACTTGCTACTGCTATTCCTACATAAAGAACCGTCCAAGTTGGTGTTGCACTGGCCCTTTGTTTAACCAAGACATAGTTCTTTGTAAAGTATAAGATGAGGTAAACATCTAGAAGAAAAGCAAACCACCAGAGAATCTGAGCAACAATGCTCATGTTCGAGGGTAAGATTCGTAATAAATACGTTGATAAAATCATCCCTGCCATGGGAAAGGTTGCCATTCCTGACAAAACAGGGGCTTTCTTTAATTCTTGCTTACTTTCATGCCAGTTATTGAGGTGGCTCACCAAAAAATAAAACCATAAAATCAAACCTGACAAACTAAAGATGTGTGATAAAAGCGGAAAAATATCCAAGATGAGATTTCCTGCTCCAGCCAATCCCAATAAGCAACCTGAAAAGGCTAAGGGGAGTTTTTTCATACCAACCTCCGAAAATGACGTTACTATCAGTATAGCATAAATAAAGCTCAGCTAGACAAGACTTCATCAATTTTTGTTGGCTATAAAACGATTGTCCCTTTTTAAAATACTCACTAAGAATAATGATTAAAATATATTCATCAAAAAAGTACCTATCACTTGATAGGTACTCTTTTGACATTTTATTCTATAGTTTGGTTAGCCTTTAAAGGTAACGATAGTCGCTCCAGAACCACCTGCATTTTGTGGCGCATAACCAAAGCTCTTGACTTGCTTGTTTCTTTGGAGATATTTGGTTACTCCTTCACGGATGACTCCTGTACCGATACCATGGATGATGTCCACTTGAGCCATGTTGTTGAGTAGGGCTTGGTCGATAAAGGCGTCCAAGGCTTCCATAGCTTCCTCATAGCGTTTGCCTCTGAGGTCCAGTCGAGCCTGTGGTGCTTTACCAGCAGCACGCTTGACAACGTTGACTTGTTTTTTCTTGACTGGTGCTTCTTGCTGAGCCTGAACCAAGTCAAACTCTCTTTCCTCAAGGGTCATCTTAATTAATCCAACTTGAGCTTCCCAGCGACCATCCTTGAGTTGATTGGTCAAGGTACCTCGTTGACCATAGCTTAAAACGATGATATCATCCCCAACTTTTGGAGCTCGTTTTTTCTTAGCCTTTTGGAGGACCTTATTTTTAGAAAGATCAACTTTTTCAGGTGCTAACTTCTTGAGTTTAGCCTTGGCTTCGATAATCTCATGTGGTTTTAGTTGAGATTTGCTGTGAAGATTTTTAAGAATATCATCACTTTCTGCCAGAGCTAAGTCAACAATCTCCGCAGCTTGCTCACGCGCCTTATTGAGTTCTGTTTCCTTCTCACGATTAAGCTCGTTGTAGAGTTTTTTAAGCGCACGGTTCATCTTGAGGTTTTCTTGCTCGACCTGGCGAATATTCTCAAGGCGTTTACGGCTTTCAAGCGTCTGCTCTTCCAATTGCTCAATAATACGATTGACATCATTGTCTTGATTAATCTGCTTGCTAGCGTCACCTACGATGACATCTGACAATCCTAGACGTTTAGCAATCTCAAAGGCATTGCTTCGACCAGGAACCCCTTGCATGAAATGATAAGTTGGGCGCAAGCTAGCTGTATCAAACTCCATGCTGGCATTTTGAACATAGGCAGTTTCAATTCCGTAGGTCTTGAGTTCAGGATAGTGAGTGGTTGCCATAGTCTTGACCTGACGCAAACGCAAGTCCTCTAGGATAGACATGGCAAGGGCTGCACCTTCTTGGGGATCTGTTCCTGCTCCAAGCTCATCTAGTAACAAGAGCGAGTTTTGGTTAACCTTACCGAGAATATCAACGATATTAGTCATGTGACTAGAGAAGGTTGAAAGACTTTGTTCGATGGATTGTTCGTCTCCAATATCCGCAAAGACCTCCTCAAAAATTCCCACACGACTTCCCTTATCGGCCAAAATCGGCAAACCTGACTGAGCCATCAATTGCGTCAAACCTAAGGTTTTGAGCATAATGGTCTTACCACCCGTATTGGGACCAGTGATGACGATGGCTGTTAGATCTTTACCAAAGTGTACATCATTAGCAACAGCATTTTGCACCAAGGGATGACGAACATGAAGGAGTTGAATCTCCTGGTCCTCAGAGACTTGAGGAACTACTGCTCCTGTCTCTTGGATAAAGCGCACCTTAGCACGAATCAAGTCTAAATGTCCAATAATCCAGCCATCATTTGCGATTTCAGCCGCGTGCGGTCTTACTCGTTCAGAGAGTTCTTGCAGGATACGCATCATCTCATAGCGTTCGTCTGCACGAAGACTAGCGATTTCTTCACTCAGCTTGACTACTTCACGCGGTTCGATATAGACAGTGTTCCCGCTGGCAGAAATATCATGAACCACACCGGCAATCTTATTACGATAGGTGTTTTTGACAGGAAGAACCTGGCGACCATTTCTACTAGCGATGATACCTTCTGTCAACATCTGAGCCTTTTGTTTGAGAAGTTCTTGCAAGACGTCGCGAACTTGGCTCTCGCTATCATGGATTTTACGACGGATTCGTGCTAGTTCTTCACTAGCAAAATTCTCAATAAATCCAGCTTCATTGATGGCTTGGAGATTACCCTGCAGATGTGGAAAATCATGAAGTTTCTCAAACCAATTTGCCAAGTGGTCCAAGCGGACATTTTCAAGATTATCATAGAAATTTTTCAGTTCACGGCTAGCAAATATGACACGTTTGAGAAGGAGAAATTCCTCTATGTTGAGATCAGCACCCATCTCCAAACGTTTGCCGGTAGCCGCAATATCTTTTGTTGCCGAAATGCTGAAATGAGGATGCTCAACAAAGAGTTCTTGCATCTCCTTCATCTCTGCAAAGGCCTGTCTAATTTTATCAGCTTTATCTGTTGGGACTAGCTCTTTTAACTGTTCTAGTCCTTGTTCCGTCAAAAGATGAGGTTCAAATAAAGCCTTGACCTTGTTAAATTCTAACGTTTCTAGTATTTTTGTATTCATCTTATTTCCTTAGTATAAAAGTTATGGCTTTTCTTATCTTTAACTCTTTAAATCAATCTCTTACTTTTCGAAATTGTAAACAAAAGGCTAGGAATAGTTCCCGCCCTTTTTATCCGATTAATTTAGTAACCCAAAGCTGTTTAATAAAATTAGTTGTGAATGGAATGCTTTGGATGATATGTCTAGCTACAAAGCTATTTTCAAGTGAATTTTGAACAATTTGTAATGGCACAGTCGCGAGAATCGTTAGCATCATCTGGAGGACAAATAAGGTCACACCGATTGATAGCACACCCGCACCGATACGGTAGTATTTCCCATCAAGTATCTTACTTGGTACTAGGTTTAGAAAAAGACCAAGCAAACGGCCGATGCAGTAAAAAATCGTAAAGGCTAATAGGAAGCCGACACCTGCATAAAAAACCTTATCTAGATGGAAAAGTTGATTGGATGGGAAAAAGAAAGTTCCCTGTCCTTCCTGCGGATTAGCATAAGGGATTAATAAATTGAACTTCTGCCCTAAAGCTAGGTAATATTTGCTTGCAAAATAAGCAGAGACAATCGTTGCTACAAGATAATATGCTTGCAAAATAATTCCTCTGCGGTAGCCAATATAAAAGCTCCAAGCAAGGATTAATAAGAGTAGAATGGAAATCATAGGGAATCCTCAATCTTACTCTGCTCTTGTTTAGCCGCAACCACTTTATAACGGAGCGATTCTAACTCTTGCTCCTTATCATCAAATTCAATCTCACGGCTGAGCTGTGTTGACAAGCAGTTAACTGCTAAGAGAATAGCTACTGTCTCATCATCAGCTCCAGGCATTTGTTCTTTGATTGCTTCATACTTTTCCGTCGCAACTTTAGCAATCTCCTCCATGAAAAGATTGTCATGTTCAGTTGTCAGGGTTAATGTTTTTTTCCCAAATGTAAACTTGAATCGATTTAAATTTGCCATAAAATTCACCTCAAGATATTATACCAAATTTCACTTAGTTTGTCAGTTTTTACCAATTCTAGCGCTTTTATGGTACAATAGAGACTATGGCAAGTATCACATTAACTCCGAGTGAAAAGGAAATTCAGGCTTTTGTTCAAAAGCATGAACATGCACTCACTCCTAGTAAAAATCCCTATATTCGCTACTTTTTAAAACTTCCGCAAGCCAGTGTTTCCGTCTATACATCTGGGAAAGTCCTCTTGCAAGGAGAAGCTGCTGAAAGCTATGCTAGCTTTTTTGGTTATCAAGTAGCACAAATAGTTAGCGGGCAAAATTTCCCCTTGATTGGAACAGATGAGGTTGGAAATGGTTCCTACTTCGGTGGTCTGGCTGTAGTGGCATCATTTGTAACTCCTGATCAGCATGACTTTTTACGAAAACTCGGGGTTGGAGATTCTAAAACACTAACTGACCAAAAGATTCGTCAGATTGCTCCCCTTCTTAAGGAGAAGATTCAGCATCAAGCACTCCTTCTTTCGCCAAGTAAGTATAACGAAGTCATTGGAGAACGCTATAATGCTGTTTCTGTCAAGGTAGCTCTTCACAATCAAGCAATCTTTCTCCTCCTTCAAAAGGGAGTTGAGCCTGAAAAAATTGTTATTGACGCCTTTACCAGCTCACAAAATTATGAAAAGTATCTAAAAAATGAAGCCAATCATTTTCCTAATCCAGTCACACTAGAGGAAAAAGCTGAGGGCAAGTACTTGGCTGTTGCAGTTAGCTCCATCATTGCGCGTGATCTCTTCCTAGAAAATCTTGAAAACCTAGGACGAGAGCTGGGATTCCAACTTCCAAGTGGTGCTGGAACTGCTTCTGACAAGGTAGCTAGCCAAATCCTTCAAGCATATGGAATGAAAGGGCTCGGATTCTGTGCAAAGCTGCATTTTAAAAACACTGAAAAAGCTAAGCAACTTCTAGAAAGGTAAAAGTATGAATTATTTTAAAATATTTTTAAAAGAGTGGGGAATTTTCTTCCTGATTATTGCATTAGTAGGTCTCAGCCGTCTCTTTCTCTGGAGCAATGTTCGTGTAGAAGGACACTCTATGGACCCTACTCTAGCTGATGGAGAAATTCTCTTCGTTGTCAAACATCTCCCTATCGATCGCTTTGATATAGTTGTCGCTCATGAGGATGAAGGGAATAAAGATATCGTGAAGCGAGTCATCGGATTGCCAGGTGATACCATCCGTTACGAAAATGATAAGCTCTACATCAACAATCAAGAAACCGATGAGCCTTACCTAGCAGATTATCTCAAACGCTTTAAAGAGGATAAACTCCAATCAACCTATACCGGAGATAGCTGGGATGGGAAAAAAGGCGAGTACTTCAGAAGTCTTGCTGAAAAAGCTGATGCCTTTACCTTAGATGTTAACTTCAATACTAGCTTTACCTTCACTGTTCCAGAGGGACAATACCTCCTACTTGGTGATGACCGTCTGGTATCTAGTGACAGTCGACATGTTGGTACTTTTAAAGCAAAAGATATCATTGGAGAGGCTAAATTCCGTTTCTGGCCACTCAAACGTATCGGAACATTTTAAGAACACTAAGAGGCCGAGAAATATAAATCTCAGCCTCTTCTCATTCTATTCTGAATGATAGATTTCATTCAGGAATGTAAAGGAATTATATGGAAGTCTATTTTACAGGTACGATTGAACGTATTATTTTTGAAAATGTCAGCAACTTTTACCGTATTCTCCTTTTAGATATAGATGATACCAATGCTGAGGACTTTGATGATTTCGAGATCATTGTTACAGGGACCATGGCTGATGTTATCGAGGGAGAAGAATACACTTTCTGGGGGCAGATTGTCCAACACTCCAAATACGGAGAACAACTGCAGATTTCCCGTTACGAAAGAGCAAAACCAACTAGTAAGGGATTGGTCAAATATTTCTCTAGCAGCCATTTCAAGGGGATTGGTCTCAAAACTGCCCAAAAGATTGTGGAACTCTATGGGGAAAATACTATCGATGAAATCCTAGAACATCCTGAAAAACTTGAGACTATCTCAGGGCTGTCTTCTAAAAGTCGTGAGGCCTTTGTATCCACACTCCGTCTCAACTACGGTACAGAAATGGTCTTGGCCAAGCTTGCCAACTATGGCATTCCTAATAAATTAGCTATTCAAATTCAGGATACCTACAAAGAGGAAACCATCGATATCGTTGAGAACTATCCTTACCAGTTGGTAGAAGATATCAAGGGTTTGGGTTTTACCATAGCTGACCAATTGGCACAAGAATTGGGCATTGAAAGCCAGGCACCTGAACGTTTCCGAGCAGGACTCATTCATAGCCTTTTAAACGCTTGTATGGAAATTGGGGATACTTATGTTGAAGCTAGAGACTTATTAGAAAAGACTCTAAATCTACTGGAATCCTCACGTCCTGTAGAACTAGAACCAAGTCAACTTGCTCAAGAATTGTCCAATCTCATTGAAGAAGAAAAAGTTCAACAAGTTGACACCAAAATCTTTGATAACAGTCTCTTTTTTGCAGAAGAAGGGATTCACAATCACCTCATTCGTATCCTTGAAAAAGAAGAAACCGATAAACAAGAAACAGAAATCATCCAGGAGCAAATCGCAATTGTGGAGGAAGAATTAGGCATCCAATACGATGCCATTCAAAAACAGGCAATCTGCGATGCTATCCAAAACAAGGTCTTTATCCTGACTGGCGGACCTGGAACTGGCAAAACCACTGTTATCAATGGGATTATTGCCGTCTATGCTCTATTAGAAGGACTGGACCTTCGAAAGAAAAGTAATCTACCGATTCTCCTTGCTGCTCCAACTGGTCGTGCGGCTCGTCGCATGAATGAACTAACAGGCTTGCCGAGTGCAACCATTCACCGCCACTTGGGTATGACTGGTGACGACGACACAAGCCATTTAGAAGATTATCTAGATGCTGACTTTATCATCGTAGACGAGTTCTCTATGGTAGATACTTGGCTAGCCAATCAACTCTTCTCAAATATCTCCTCTACTAGTAAAATTCTCATCGTTGGAGATAGTGATCAGTTGCCATCGGTTAGCCCGGGTCAAGTTCTGGCTGACTTACTCCAGATTCCAAGTATTCCGCAAACACGCTTGGAAAGAATCTACCGCCAGAGCGAAGAATCAACCATTGTCACACTTGCGAGTCAGATTCGTCAGGGAATTTTACCTACAGATTTCACTCAGAAAAAGGCAGACCGTTCCTACTTTGAAATCGCTAGTAACCAGATCCCAGCGACCATTGAAAAAATCCTAGACGCTGCCATCAGAAGTGGCATCCCTGCTCGAGACATCCAAGTTCTAGCTCCTATGTATCGTGGAGCAGCAGGAATCGATGCCATCAATCAACTCATGCAAGAACTGCTCAATCCTCTTCAAAAGGGACAGATTAGTTTTGAAGCAAGTCAGTTTCAGTATCGTAGTGGAGATAAGGTCATTCATTTGGTTAACGATGCAGAAGTCAACGTTTTTAACGGAGATCTAGGCTACATCACGGACCTCATTCCTGGAAAATACACTGAATCTAAACAAGATGAAATGATGATTGATTTTGATGGGAACGAAGTCGTCTATCCACGCAACGAATGGTATAAAATTCGTCTTGCCTACGCCATGAGTATCCATAAATCTCAAGGAAGTGAATTCCCAGTTGTCTTTCTTCCCATCACCAGTGCTAGCAAGCGTATGCTGGAGCGTAACCTCATCTACACTGCTATTACTCGGGCTAAAAGCAAACTCATTCTACTCGGTGAACTTCAAGCCTTTAATTATGCGACTAAACATATCGGGACAGCTCGAAAAACCTATCTGATTGAACGTTTCAGCGACTTAACCGAAAGTTCTGAGGAACTAAATGAGCCAATTCTTGAAACAGAAAACCAGATTGATCCTCATCAACCTTACATCCTGACTGAAGAAAACTGGACTAGTATCCCAGCCATGATTGGGATTAGCCAAGATGACCTTGATGAGTTTTTCGGAAAATAAAGCACAAAAAACCACCGAATCCGGTGGTTTTTTTATCTTTTCAGATTATTTTACTGTTGCAGTGCTTGTGATCAATTCAACAGCTTTTTTGATTGTGATATCGTGTTTCAACATGTCGGCTGAAAGCAAGCTTTGTACTTGGGCAACTTCCATGTTGTAATCTGCAGCCAATTGCTCGATTTCTTTTTGGATTTCTTCTTCAGTAGCGTCAAATCCTTCAGCTTTCGCAACTGCTTCGATAACAAGGTTAGTCTTAGTGCGTGACTCAGCTTCTGCTTCGTATTGTTTGTGAAGGTCTTCTTGAGTAGTTCCAGTGATTTGGAAGTACATATCAGGGTTGATACCTTGACGTTGCAAGTTTCCAAGGAACTCATTTACTGAGCGGTGAACTTCTTCGTGGATCATTTCTTCTGGAAGTTCTACGATTTCAGCGTTTTCAACTGCTTTATCAATTGCTGCACCTTCAACGGCATCATTGTAAGCTTCTTCTTTAGCAGCAGCTAATTCTTTGCGGTATTTTTCTTTCAATTCGTCAAGAGTTTCAACTTCTTCGTCGATATCTTTTGCAAGTTCATCGTCAAGAGCTGGAACTTCTTTAGCTTTAACTTCGTGGATAGTTGTTACGAATTTAGCTTCTTTACCTGCAAGGTCTTCTGCTTGGTAGTCTTCTGGGAATGTTACGATAACGTCAACAGTTTCACCAGCTGAATGTCCAACCAATTGGTCTTCGAAACCAGGGATGAATTGACCTGAACCAAGTCCAAGTGAGAAGTTTTCACCTTTTCCGCCGTCAAATTCAACACCGTCGATAGAACCAACAAAGTCGATAACAACAGTGTCGCCGTTTTCAGCAGCTGCTTCTTTGATCACCAATTCAGCCAAGTTGTTGCGTTCACGTTCGATACGCTCTTCAACATCAGCGTCAGTTACTTCTTTATCTACATCAACTGATACTTCAAGGTTTTTGTATTCACCCAATTTTACTTCAGGTTTTGTAACAACTTCAGCAGTGATAACCCAATCTTGACCTTTTTCCATAGAAGTTACGTCAATTTTTGGTTGAGCAACTACTTCAAGACCAGCTTCTTTAACAGCTGCTTCATAAGCGTCTGGTAAAAGAGCGTTCATTGCATCTTGGTAAAGTGCTTCTTCACCAAATTTTTGATCGAAGATAGGACGTGGAAGGTGACCTTTACGGAAACCTGGAACGTTAAGAGTTTTCTTTACTGAGTTAAATACACGGTCCAATTCTGGTTTGATTTGGTCTTGAGAGATAGTGAAAGTCAAGACACCACGGTTTGTTTCTTTGTTTTCAAATGATACAGACATTCTGTCATTTCTCCTTAAAATTTTTAATACAGTCCATTATACCACATAGTAGCGAACTTTTTCAAGTAATGGATGCGCTTTTCGTCCATGCTTCAGTTACACCCTATGTCCCCTAAAATTCATCAGAACCCACCAGATGGTGTTGAAAAGCATAAACCGCCGCCTGGGTGCGATCGCTGACCTCAAGCTTGGCAAGGATGTTGGACACATGGGTCTTGACCGTCTTGAGAGAGATGAAGAGTTCATCTGCAATGCGCTGATTTTCATAGCCCTTAGCAATCAGTTGAAGGACATCGCGTTCTCGCGCAGTTAATTCTTCGTGAAGTTCCATATGATTGCGGTGGTATTCTACTTTCTTACTCACCTCTTGTTCGATCGCTAGCTCTCCAGCTGCCACCTTTTGAACAGCATGGAACAATTCATCGGCACTTGATGTCTTGAGCATATAACCCCTAGCCCCAGCATTTAAGACTGGCATGATTTTTTCATTATCTAGATAAGAAGTCACAATCAAAATTTTAGCCTCCGGCCATTCTTTGAGAATAGCTAGAGTTGCGTCAATTCCGTTGACTTCAGGCATAACAATATCCATGACGATCACATCTGGACGAAGCTCCAAGGCCATGGAAATTCCTTCGGCTCCATTAGTTGCTTCTCCGACAACTTCTACATCATCTTGTAGTTCAAAATAACTTTTTAATCCCAGACGCACCATTTGGTGGTCATCTACTAATAATAGTTTCATTTTATTTCCTTTTGTTAGTCAATCAAGCAAGGGGATCCGAATATCCACTGCCAAACCCTGCTTGGGTGCTGTTAATAGTTGTATGCTCCCTGCCATATCTTCCACTCGTTCTTTGATATTGCGCAGTCCATAGCTAAGTTCGTCACTATCATCTAGCTGAAAACCACGACCGTTGTCAACTACCTTTAACTGCAATTCAGTTTCCGTTTGATAAAGATAAACATCTAGACAAGAAGCTTGGGCATGACGGAGAGTGTTACTAATCAATTCTTGGACGATACGAAAGACATGCTCCTCAATCTTTTTAGGCAATTCGTCTACCTGATATTTAAAACTGACTTTGAGTTCACTTTTTTCTTCCAATTCTTTGAGAAGCAACTGTATCCCCTCAACCAGACTCTTTTGTTCCAGTTCAATAGGACGCAAATGCAAGAGTAGAATCCGCAAATCTCTTTGGGCTGTCTCCAAAATAGCTGTCACACTCTGGAGTTGTGTCTGCATCTTCTCTTTGTCTAATCTGGAAGCTTGTTGACTGAGTCCTGATAAAATCATATGGGCAGCAAAAATTTCCTGACTAACTGTATCATGCAAGTCACGCGCGATTCGCTTGCGCTCCTTTTCAATAATCTGTTCTTCTTTGAGCAACACCTGGTTATCAGCTTTTTGAATGGCTTCTGTCAATAAACCGAGCTTGCCTGATAAATTTTTAAAACTTGCGTCTAAGTCGGCATCCCCTAGACTTTTAATCTCTTTACCAGCCAGCAGATTCTTAAGATTTGCTTGGATTCTTCTTCTTGAAATTTCGTCAACCATTGTCCAAAACAAGACCAATAAAAAGGCTAGAGCAAGACTAAACATCAAAGCTAGAAATAGGACTTTTTCTGTCTTTTCTAAATCTTGGAAGAGAGAAGTCCATTCCAAATCTAAGACCTTAAAAATGCTTCGAAATAGAAAAGCAACAAAGAGAAATGATGTGAGACCAATTAAAATATAGGGTTGCTTTTTCATCCTCTCACCACCTCAACATCTCCAACCATAGTTGTCAAAAGAATCTTAACACTCTTTGGACTCTTGAGATAGTCTCTCGTTTCTTGATGAAATTGCTCATTGCGCAAAGCACGTTTAGGCTGGTCAAAAAAGGTTAAATCTCCGTACAGAGAATTGACGCTTAGGCTGACTTCAACATCCACTGGTACGATAATTCTAGTCGTACCGACCAGTTTTCTCAAGATGATGACATTATCATGATTGCTCAAAATCACGTGCTCTAGATGAATGGTATCCTTCCCCATAAGGCGAAAGAGATTGATATCATCAAAACGACAAGTCTGGTAACTTGAAAAATGGTGGAGATTTCCAAACCAGCGATTTTTCTCCCTCTTTACCGTCACAACTTCTTCAAAAAACAGATTGGTATCTTCTCTTTCTTGGTTCATCATAGGGTAAAGCAGGAACAGGCTGTATATCAAGGCAACAAAGATGGCTAAAATGACAAAGGGATTGAGCATGATGATAAAGAAAAATAGGATGCTCACCGCTACTAAAATAAAATTATTTCCCTGTTTTCCAGTATAATATCGAATCAGCAGTAAAAACAAGAGCAACATCAGTAGAAAACGGGAAAAATGCTCTGATACCATCATAATCAGAGCTCCTGTCAATAAACAAGCTTCAATAAATAGAAAAATTTGGAATTTTCGCATGTATCCGTCCTCTCTATTTAATTGTATCACAAATCCCAAAAGTCACATCAGTCTGAGGAATGATAAAGAGACCGGGACTAAAATCCCGATCTCCTTACATTTGGTCTTTTGCTTCTTTTAATTTTCCATATAAGAGATAGTCGACCTCTTGCAAATCTTCAATTCTTTTACAATTAAGGGCACACATAATCAAGCGTAGGTCTTCCTTCCAACCTTCAACAATGGAAATAACGACATCAACAGAGTAATTTTCAACCAGCTCTAACATAGTGCGTGATAGACCAACTGCCTTGGCTCCAAACACCAAGCATTTGATGATATCTAGTGGATTGCGAACTCCTCCACTAACCAAAAGTTCCATCTTGTCTTTCCAGCCTTGGGCATTCAGAAGAGCTTGCATGGTCGATTGACCCCAGTCATTGAGGTAGTCACGCTGTCCACTGCGACGATTTTCGATATAGGCAAAACTCGTTCCCCCACGACCAGACAAATCAACTGTTCTTATCCCTATCTCGTATGCCTTAGCAATGGTTTTCACATCCATACCAAAGCCGACTTCTTTTAAAACAAGTGGCACAGAGATTTGCTCAACATAATCTTTCAGATTATGCTGCCATAATCTAAATTGACGTTCACCTTCTGGCATGAGCAATTCCTGCATGACATTAACATGAACTTGCAAGAGAAGAGGATTCATCTCTTTCACTGTTTGTAATCCTAGTTCTACAGGTTTGTCTAAGCCAATATTGGTTCCAAGAAGGAGGTCAGGGTAACTAGTTTTGACTGAAAAAGAGTCATCTGAAGGATCCTTGAGAGCAGCGCTATAGGAACCCGTTACAAATAAAATCCCACAAGCTTCAGCCACCTGAGCTAGCTTTTGATTGATTTCTCTGCCCTTGTCACTACCGCCTGTCATGGCATTGATATAAAAAGGAAAGTCCCATTTTCGCCCTGCAAATTCTGTCGAAAGATCAATTTCATCTAAGTCATATAAGGGTAGCGAGGAGTGAATTAATTCAACTTCATCAAAACTATTATAAGAACTTTTTTGTTCAAGGGCATAGCGGATGTGTTCATCCTTCCGATTTGTCGTCATGTCCTATCCTTTCTTGATACAAGAGCTCAATTCCTAAATCAGCCCATCGTTTTTTCAGTAGTGTGGTCGAATCTTGGTCAAAACTAAGTGATATCCCACAGTCTCCTCCACCAGCACCACTGCTTTTAGCGACAGCTTTTAAGTCTTGACTGGCATTTTTTAATTGCCTTAGCAAAGGTGTGTAAATATCTGAACTCAAGCCTTCTAAAAGTTGGCTGGCTCGTTCCAGCAAGTCAATAATGGTTTCTTCTTGACCTACCTCCAAAGCCTTTACCAAGTTAGCTACTGTTTCTTTTGAAGCCTGTAAAAAGCTAGAGTTCATATTATCCTTAATTTGCTTGACCATATGACTTGATACAGCCACTTCCTTGGTCCAACCAACCAGAAAGTCAAATGTCAAGACCGGTTCAACACTCCTAATAGAAAAGCCCCAGTCACGTGCTAATACAGCTTGCAAGTCTTCTTTCTCTAGCCAATCTGCCACTTTCTCACGGTCAAATGACTGATAGAGAACGAGGTCTTCTGATACGATACAGGCAATGTCCCCCATGGAGCCATTGTCCCCACGTTTGAGAAGTACAGCACTCGCCAATTTAAACAAGAGTTCTCTATCAGCTAATCTTTCATAGAAGGCAAGCATGGCCTTGATGACCAAAACAACCACACTGCCACTAGAACCCAGGCCGAATTTCTTGCCCTCACGCTCCATTTTCCCACGAACGTCTAAAGAAAAAGGCTGCAGTTCAACTTCTTGGGCAGTTAGATACTCCTCCACCAAGGCAACTGTTTCTTGAATCAAGGCATAAGAAGAATCCGGTTGCAAGTCTACACTATAGGAAAACATATCTGAGTAGAGTCGATAATCATTAGACGCTTTAATCTCAGCCGTCATATAGATGGGAATAGCCTTGATTAGCGCTAATTGACCTGGTTCTAAAATGGCATACTCACCTGCCCAATAGAGCTTTCCACAAGTTTTAACAATCGTCATCTTGGCTCAAATCCTTTGTTTTTGAAACGATTAAGCGATAGCGTTGACCTAAAAGTTCTGATAAATGTTCCAAGTCCTCTTCCAAGCAAAGAACCTTGACATTAGGGCCCGCATCCATGGTAAAGTAGCAAGATTCTCCTTGTTCTCTAAGCTGACGAACAAAATCCATAGCCTCATAACTAGCATCAGTCAGATAAGAGAAGGATGGAGTTGCAGTTTTTGTCGTAGCATGCATAGCCAAGGCGTTCTTCTCTGTCAATTCTCCAACTTTCTTAAAGTCATTTTCCTTGAGGTAGACTAACATATCCTTGTAATCTTGTTCAGATTGACGAATCCACTCATCAAAAGTTGTCGAAGTCTCCACACAGAGCTTCATCCCATCTCGACTGGAAATTGGTTTTTTCTGGTCTTCCAATACCAACATAATCATAGCGAGTTTCAAGTCAGTTTCGACAGGATAAATCTCTCCACTATCCTTGTCCCAGGCTGCCAAGGGGCCATAAAAACTACGAGATGAAGAACCCGATGCAAACTTAGCTTCCAAGGCCAATTCTCTGCGATTCAGCCCAAGTTGGAAATATGAGTTACAAGCTTTGACCAAGGCAGATAAACCACTGGAACTTGAAGAAAGGCCTGCTGCTGTTGGCATATTGTTCTTGGTATCGATACGAACAAAACCTGCTCCTTCAGGACGGTAGCGGTCAATGATTTTACTCATCTTGGCATGCTCAGCTTCGCTTTGCAACTGACCATTGATGTAAAAGGCATCAGCGGTTGCATCTGCTGGCAAAGGAGAAAGTGTCGTCTCCGTATACATATTTTCTAAAGTCAGAGAGATACTGCTAGTCGCAGGAACCATCTCTTTTTCTGCCTTCTTTCCCCAATATTTAATAATAGCAATATTGGCATAGGAACGTACTGTTACAGGCTTTCGATCCATGTCTGAACAGCTCCTTTCTCTTCTAATCTTTCAGCTAAATCTTGAGCTTGGTGATAGTCGGCTACTAAGGCTATGATACAGCCACCTAAACCACCACCACTCATCTTAGCACCTAAAGCACCATGTTGAAGAGCAGTTTCAACCAAGGCATCAGCCTCAAGGCTACTAACTCCTATTTCTTTTAGATTTCCATGTGCTTTTGTTAAAATCTCTCCCAGCATCACGGCATCTCTTGCCTTTATTGCTTCTTCTGCTTGCTGGGTCAACTCTCCAAGTGCATACAAGAAAGGTAAAGCTTCCTTACCCTTGCTCTCTACAACTTGAATAGCTTCACGAGTGTGTCCATAGACTCCTGTATCTGCAATGACCAGATAAGCCGACAAGTCCATGGCTAGTTCTTCAAAACCAACATTCTTGATAAAACGAATAGGCTGGTCACTAAGGCAGGTCTTAGCATCCAATCCACTAGGATTCATATGGGCAATCATCTCAGCGCGATTGACCAGAATTTCTAACACATCTCGCGGTAGTTCTGCTTGGTAATAATCAAATACAGCGCGAATAGCCGCAATGCTAATGGCTGCCGAAGAACCCATTCCACGTTTTTCTGGAATAGCAGAGTCAATTTGGCAACGGATGTAAGCATCTGTGATATTCAGATACTCGAGGGAAGCATAAACTGCCATGGACAAGGTGTCCTCTTCAAAAAGACGCCATGGTGTCGTTGCCGGTACAACCCGACAGGTCACTTCAACCTCTAAAAGAGGCAAAGAGATGGCCGGATAGCCATAAACGACTGCATGCTCTCCTATTAAAATAATTTTACTATGTGCCTGACCGACACCAACTTCTCTTG
>CAKPXD010000017.1 GCA_934201655.1 uncultured Streptococcus sp.
CAGATGGTGTCTATACTGTTGATATTGAAATCAAACGAAAACTCTATAGAGGAATGGCTAGTGTCGGAAAGAACGTGACCTTCGATGGAGAAGAAGAGCGTTTTGAAGTGAATATCTTTGATTTTGATGAAGACATTTATGGCGAAACAGTAACCGTCTATTGGTTAGATCGTATCCGAGATATGGTGAAATTTGACGGCATTGAACAACTGGTAAAACAGCTCGAAGAAGATGAAAAAGCTGCAAGAAAATAAAAATGAAGTTCGAATGAAAATTCGAGCTTTTTATCTTGTTAAAATCTAAGAAAAACTAGGATTAGAGATGAGATATGAAATAAAGTCTGATATAATTTCATTAAGGGACTAAAGGAGATTTTAATGTTTAAAGAAAAAAGAAATAAGGGCTTTATTTCTGTACTGATGCTTTCGCTGGTATTCTTTGCGATTGCTACAATTTCAGGATTCTTAGGTCAAATGCACAAGAAGCCTACAGAGAGCTTTGCAGATACGACTGATACTGGAAAAGAAGTTACTATGTCAGTCTATGGTATCTATCCTGAACCTGTTGGTGAAGTTGACGGTGGAACAGTTGTTTATATTGTGCAATATAGTAACGAAGGTGAAGGAAAATTTGCTGTAGTTGAATCTAAAGTGAAAGATGAGTCAATCAATAAACTTCTTGAGAATGCAGATAGTCTTGCTGATAATCCTGGAACACTGACAGGTATTCAGTTAGAACCCCTCACTAATACCAATTTTGTCAATACTTCGAAGAACACTAAGATTATCAATCTTGATGAATTTATTAGCTCTATTCTTCCTGCTAAATCAGTAGTCGCTCGTAATATGAATACAAGAATTTATCTCAGTCTTAGTGAATATTCACGAGACAGCCTGAGCTATATTTTTGGTATTGTGATTTTTTCCGGCATGGGGCTAATGACTTTAATCGCAGCCTTTATCATACGAAAGAAAACAATTGATTCATTCAAAGAGCTGTATCGTCTGTACCCTGAATTAGATGGAAATTTCGAACTGCTTGATACTCAAGCTGAATTTTATGACCAGGACTTGAAAGTTATTTTGTATAAAAACCATCTCATTACTTATTACAAAGGAACCCAAGCTCTAGATCTTAGAGATGTGTGGAGGATCTATTTAGTACGTACAAGTTATAGTCGTTTTACAAAAGTTTATCAGTTTGTATATACTCGAAAAGATAGTTCTAAGAAGTATAGCCTAACTATTCGAAATACTAATAGAGTAGAAGAACAATTAGAAGAATTCTGGAATCTTCTTCCAAAAAAATTTCCTGAGATCAACATTGGTAGTTTATAAGAAAGCATCTTTTAGGGTGCTTTTCCTTTTGGGTAAAATTTTGGAAAAAGTGAATTTATAACTTGACATCTTAAAAGTTAAGGAGTAGAATATTTACTGGTTAATTAAATGGTTAAGTTTATGAATCCAATATATTTGGCTAAACAATACTAGAAACCTATAAAAAGGATTAGAACATTTTAATCGTTTTTATAAATATTTCTATTTATAAACTTAACTGGTTAATGACACGGAACTTATAGTGTTGCCTAGATCTTATATTTAGTAGTGAAAATAGAAAGTGTGTTTATATGAAAATCAATAAAAAATATGTTCTTGGTTCCGTAGCTCTTTTAGCCTTAAGCCTTTCAAGTTATGAATTAGGGCGCTACCAAGCAGTACAGACTGGCAAAGAGTCTAATCGTGTGGCTTATATAGATGGAAATCAGGCTAGTACTAAGACTGAAAATTTGACGCCAGATGAAGTTAGTCAGCGAGAAGGAATCAATGCGGAACAGATAGTCGTTAAGATTACCGATCAAGGCTACGTAACTTCACATGGAGACCATTATCATTACTTTAATGGTAAGGTTCCTTATGACGCTATTATTAGCGAAGAACTCTTGATGAAAGATTCGAATTATCAACTTCGAAATGAGGATATTGTCAACGAAATCAAGGGTGGCTATGTCATTAAGGTTGATGGTCACTATTATGTATACCTCAAAGATGCTTCACATTCCGAAAATATTCGTAGTAAGGATGAGATCAATCGTCAGAAGCAGGAACATGGACATGGTGGCGGAGTAAAGGCTAGTAATGAAGTCGCTGTAGCAAGGACTCAGGGACGTTATACGACAGATGATGGTTATATTTTTAATGCTAGTGATATTATTGAGGACACGGGTGATGCTTACATCGTTCCACATGGCAATCATTTCCACTATATTCCTAAGAGTTACTTGTCTGCCAGTGAATTAGCTGCTGCTCAGGCCTTCTTAGCTGGGAAAGATCATAAGCTGGTTACTCAACCGACTTATGTTCCTAATTCAACAACTTACCCAAGCATTTCAAATACTGACACGCCATCAATTCAAAGACAAACTAGTACTTCCAGCTATAAGCCAGGTAAAGCTGAGGATTTGAATAGTCTTCTGCAAGAACTCTACTCTTTGCCTATCCAACAACGTCATGTGGAATCCGATGGTTTGCTCTTTGACCCTGCCCAAATCACGAAAAAAACAGCAAATGGGGTAGCAGTACCTCATGGGGATCACTATCATTTTATCCCTTATAGTCAAATGTCAGCTTTGGAAGAAAAGATTTCACGGATGATTCCAGTTGGAAATCAAAAAATTGTTTCCGTTCCTGGAGCTACTAGTTTACAGCCAAATCTTACGATAAAACCTCTTCCTCAACCAGTTCCAAATCCGCAACCAACTCCAGTTCCTATTCCTGAAAATCATTCTAATCAGGAACTTACCAAGCAAGTAGTCAGAAAAATTGGTCAGGGTTATGTCCTTGAAGATAAAGGAGTATCACGTTATGTCTTGAGTAAGGATTTGTCTAAAGAGAATCTTATAGCTTTTGAGAAAAAACTAAATAAGGTGGCTACACTATCTCATACCTTAGCGGAGAAGAAAAGCACAATAGCTCCTAGAGATCAGGAATTCTATGATAAGGCTTATAGTTTGTTGGATCAAACGCATAGGAACTTACTTGAAAATAAGGGACGGCTATCTGACTTCCAGATTTTAGATCAATTGCTAGAAAGATTAAATGATGAACATGTAAACAAGGTAGCCTTTGTAGATGATTTACTTAAATTTATTGCACCGATTAGTCATCCAGAACGTCTTGGTAAGCCAAACTCACAAATCGAGTATAGTGACTATGAAGTTCGTGTAGCCCAGCTAGCAGATAAGTACACAACATCGGATGGCTACATCTTTGATGCGCATGATATTATCAGTGATGAGGGGGATGCCTATGTAACACCACATATGGGGCATAGTCATTGGATAGGTAAGGATAGTTTGTCTGAAGCTGAGAGGGCAACTGCTCAGGCTTATGCCAAAGAGAAGAGGTTGACGCCTCCTTCGACTGATAATCAGAACTCAACAAAATCGGAAGCAAAAGGGGCAGAAGCTATCTATAATCGGGTAAAAGCTGAAAAGAAGGTACCGCTAGATCGCATGCCTTACAATCTACAGTATGCAGTTGATGTCAAAAATGGTAACTTGATTATCCCTCACTTTGATCATTACCATAATATCAAGTTTGAATGGTTTGATGAAGGGCTTTACGAAGCTCCTAAGGGATATGCGCTTGAAGATCTTTTTGCGACTGTGAAGTACTATGTCGAGCATCCAAGCGAGCGTCCGCATTCGGATAGTGGTTGGGGAAATGCAAGTGACCATGTTCTAAGAAACCAAAATGGACAACATGACCATTCGAATAATGAAAAACCAAATGAGGAGAAATCTCAGACAGAAAAAACTGAAGATGAAAAAACTCTTGAGGAGAAACCGCAAATGGAAAAGCCAGAGGATACTAATCCAGCTGATGAACCAGAAGAATCTCCAGAGGAAGAACCACAGGTTGAGACTGAAAAGGTAGAAGCTAAACTACAAGAAGCAGAGGAATTATTAAAGAATGTGACAGATGCAGGAGTGAAATCTAATGCTAGCGAAACCTTGGCTGGTTTACGAAATAATCTAACACTAGGTACTATGGATAACAATGGTATTATGGCTCAGGCTGAAAATCTCTTAGTCTTGCTAAAAAATAGTAAGCCTATAACAAACGAAAAGAATTAAAAGTCAAATGATAAAGATGACTAGTGAGAACTGATAATGAAATCTAGTTCTCACTTTTTTCATGAAAATCCATAAAAAATATTGACATTTTAAGTTTTTAGGAGTAAACTATTTACTAGTTAATTAAATGGTTAAATACTAGTTAAGGAGTTGTTATGAAAAAAAGAAGCATTCTATGGGTCATGATTACCTTCTTTGTTCTCATTTTAGGAGCATGTGGACAAAAGGCAAGTCAAGACAATCGGAATGAAACTAAGGGAATGAAGATTGTGACTAGTTTTTACCCTGTCTATGCTATGGTCAAAGAGGTTTCAGGTGATCTAAATGATGTTCGGATGATTCAGTCGAGTTCAGGTATCCATTCATTTGAACCTTCTGCGAATGACATTGCAGCCATTTATGATGCAGATGTTTTTGTTTATCATTCTCATACCTTGGAGTCATGGGCGGGAAGTTTAGATCCAAGCCTGCAAAAGTCTAAGGTAAAGGTCTTAGAAGCATCAGAAGGTATGACCTTGGAGCGCGTGCCTGGATTAGAAGATATCAAAGCTGGAGACGGGATTGATGAGAAGACCTTGTATGATCCTCATACTTGGCTTGATCCTGAAAAGGTTGCTGAAGAAGCTCAGATTATCGCTGATAAGTTATCCGAACTAGACAGCGCTAACAAGGATACTTATCAGAAAAACGCACAAAGTTTTAGTGCCAAAGCTCATGATTTGACCAAGAAATACCAACCCATTTTTGAAAAAGTCAATCAAAGAAATTTTGTAACTCAACATACAGCTTTTTCATATTTAGCTAAACGCTTTGGATTAAATCAACTTGGAATAGCTGGTATTTCACCAGACCAAGAACCAAGCCCGAGACAGTTAACCGAAATTCAAGAATTTGTAAAAAATTATAAGGTCAAAACTATCTTTACAGAGAGTAATGCTTCGTCTAAAGTTGCTGATACACTTGTCAAATCAACAGGTGTGACTCTTAAAACACTCAATCCTTTAGAGGCCGATCCACAAAATGATAAGTCCTACTTGGAAAATTTAGAAGACAATATAGCTATTTTAGCTGAAGAATTGAAATGAGGAGTTTATGAAAATTAATAAAAAATATCTAGCAGGATCTGCAGTGGTCCTTGCCTTAAGTGTCTGTGCTTACGCTTTAAATCAACACCAAGCGCCTGAGAACAAAGAAAATAACCGTGTATCCTATGTTGATGGGAAAGAGTCTGATGCTAAAAAGAATGAAAATCTGACACCTGATCAAGTTAATCAAAAAGAAGGAATAGAAGCAGAACAGATTGTTACTAAGATTACAGATCAAGGATATGTGACTTCCCACGGTGACCATTTCCATTTCTACAATGGTAAGGTGCCTTTTGATGCCATCTTTAGTGAAGAATTAGTCATGAAAGATCCAAACTATAAACTAAGTGATGGAGATATTGTCAATGAGATTAAAGGTGGCTATATCATCAAGGTGGATGGCAAATATTATGTCTATCTGAAGGATGCTAGTCACGCAGATAATATTCGTACCAAAGACCAAATCGAGAAACAAAAACAAGAACACACATCAGATAGTAGCAGTACAAGTAACGAAGTTATTGCTGCCAGAGCACAAGGTCGATATACAACTGATGACGGTTACGTCTTTAATGTTGCAGATATTATTGAAGACACAGGTGACGCTTATATCGTTCCTCATGGTGGCCATTATCATTACGTTCCTAAGAGTGCTCTATCTTCAAGTGAATTGGCTGCCGCTCAAGCTTACCTTGCTGGAAGAGGAAGTCAACAAAGTCTAACAGACTACAAACCGATTCCAAGTGTTGAACCAAGTCATCAAGTAGAGAAACCAGCTATAAGCAATTCAGCCCAAGAAGAAAATAATCTTCAAAAACTTCTAGAACAGCTTTACGCTTTACCAGTTAGTCAACGCTATAAAGAATCTGATGGTTTGGTATTTGACCCGGCTAAAATTACCAGTCGTACGCCTAATGGAGTTGCTATCCCTCATGGGAATCATTACCATTTCATCCCTTATAGTAGTTTATCTGCTTTGGAGCAAAAGATTGCACGCTTGATACCACTTTCAGGTCTAGTAACACCATCAAATCCTGTAGAAACTCCAAGTAAACCAAACGAAGACTATGACCACGACCATGGCCACGAAGGTGTTGATCATCAACACGAAGAAGACCATGACCACGATCATGCTAATCATCGACACGGTGAAGACCAGGATCATGGCTTTGCTATTGATCGAGTGATAAGTGAGGACGACCAAGGTTTCGTAGTTTCACATGGAGACCACAATCATTATTTTTACAAGAAAGATTTGACGGCTCAACAGATTAAAGAAGCCAAGGAACACTTGAAAGGTAAAACCGAAGTTAAACCTAATCCATCAGATGAGCACCATGATGAAGACGAGCATGATCACCACCATGGTGAAGACCATAATCACGGATTCGATGCTGACCGAGTGATAAGTGAAGATGAGCAAGGTTTCGTAGTTTCACATGGAGACCACAATCATTATTTTTACAAGAAAGATTTGACGGCTCAACAGATTAAAGAAGCTCAGGAACACTTGAAAGGCAAAACCGAAGTTAAACCTAATCCATCAGATGATCACCATGATGAAGACGGGCATGATCACCACCATGGTGGAGACCACGATCACGGATTCGATGCTGACCGAGTGATAAGTGAAGATGAGCAAGGTTTTGTAGTTTCACATGGAGACCATGCCCATTATTTCTTTAAGAAAGATTTATCAGCAGAGCAGATTAAGGCTGCACAAGACCATCTTCATGGCCATCAGCAGACAGAACCTGTTAAACCTCTTGCCAAGACGGTTGAAAGTTTCTCTAGAGATGCCAGCGATGAAGAAAAAATAGCTTATATTTCTAAAACATATGGCGTTCCTCTTGAGGCTATCAGAATTTCAAATGGATTCTTTGTATTTGGTAATCCAGACCAGGCTTATGACCCAACTCACATTCACCCTTACGCCGTTCGTAAGGAACACGTTCGTATTCCGCTTCAAACAGGTGATGCAGAGCTTGATTTCCTAAACGAACTCTATACAACTGCTCTACGTGATGGTGTTTCTCCTTATAGCTTGCAGGTTGAAAATGGTAGCTTTGTTATCCCTCATGGTGACCATAACCACTACATCAAGGTTCAAACTAAAGGTTATGAAGTCGCTTTGAAAAACAAAATTCCTGCATTACAGTCAACTTACCAACCTGGTGCTTTTGATGAAAAAGCAGTCCAGTATAAGATTGATCAACTCTTGGCAGAAAGTCGCGAAGTCTATAAAGATAAACCAATTCTTCAAAGACAGATTGAACTTGCTTTGGGGCAATTTTCTGAGAATATGAAGAAGCTATCAACCAACTCTACTGCAGGTTATTTGGCAGCATTGGATTTGTTTGATAAGCAGTATATTCACATTGACTCAAGTGTCAAACCAACAGAAATTAGTCCTTTAGACAAGAAATATCAAGCTTTAGTAGATAAGATTAATACCTTAGACACAGATGCTTATGGACTTCCTAAGAAGGATTTATTGACTCAGCTTCAAGAAAATAAACTAGCCCAAGATGAAGCAGGTTTAGATGCAGTTGAAGCTAAGTTACAAGCTTTGCAAGATTTTAATGACCGTACTGGAGTTACAACAGTAGAATACATCAAGTATTTCTACCAACATCTATCTGACGGTCGCTTAAATGACACTCTTAGAAATAAAGTTGCCAACCTAACGTGGACACTTTATCAGTCACAATCCTTCCTTAAGGCAACTGACTTGAACAAACTCTTCCCAGAAATCTATCAAACAAAACTGGAAGTAGAGGAAGCACTGAAAAACGAGCCAGTTGCAAGCAAGACTTCTGAAACAATCTTAGATACAGAAAAAGTGGATGGACATAGTGCTAAAACTGCAGTCTATGAGTTCTTGAAAGGTTTGTATGATGATCTCAAACCTGAGGAACAAAGTAATCATGTCTTAAAAGGGAAAGTAGAAGAGTTACTAACAAAAGCTGAAGAATTAGTGAATCAAGTCAATGAGGAGGGGGTTAAAGCTTCACTCTCTGACGAAGTGAAAAATCTGAAGGTTGCTTTGGAGAAAGAAGACGCAGACCTTGATGAATTAAATACACAGGTTCAAGATCTTTTGAAACGTATTTCACTAACAATCCAAAATGAACGTGATAATTCGAAACAAGACCCAGAGGTTTTAGCTCTTTACCAAAAACTCTATAACGGAGTCATTGCTCTCCATACTTATTTGGAAATGAATAATGGTTCTGATGCGGACTTTGAAAAGGTAGATGCTCTGTTTGACAAGTTAAGTGCAGCAAGTAAAGACAAGCAAGCTTTGCTAACGGTCGCTCAAGAAATTGTTTCATTAAACCAAGAGCTTAGATCTAAAGCAACGCCAAGTCAAGAAACACCTGTTGAAGCAAAACAAGAAACAGCAGGTCAAGCTAGCACCGAAGTAACAAGTGAAGAATCAAGTTCACATTCAACTACTACAAGTCCTGAAACAAGTGACAAAGAAGTAAATTAAAAAGAAGTAGCATTGCTACTTCTTTTTTAGTCTTTATAAGCTACAATTCCAATAATAGTATCAACTGCACGTTCCATGGTTTGTAGGCTAACGTATTCAAAACGGCCATGCATGTTTTCACCACCAGCGAAGATATTTGGCGTTGGAATTCCCATAAAGGAAATCTTAGAACCATCTGTTCCACCACGGATTGGTTCGATAATAGGTGTGATATCAAGGTCTTCCATAACCGCTTTGGCAATGGTTATTGGTGTCATATCCTTTTCAATGACTTCTTTCATGTTGTAATACTGGTCTGTCAAAGTCAAGGTTACACGATTGCTACCAAGTTCTTGGTTCATCTTATCAGCGATAGCTTGCATAGCAGCTTTACGCGCTTCAAAGTTTTCTTTTTCGAAGTCACGAATGATATAGCTAGCACGCGCTTCCTCAACACTACCAGTTATATCCATGAGATGGTAGAAACCTTGGTAACCATCAGTCAATTCAGGTCGGTCTCCAGCTGGGAGTTGGTTGTGGAAGTCAATCGCCAACTGAAGAGCGTTAACCATTTGTCCCTTAGCAGTTCCAGGGTGTACATTACGACCTTGGAAATGGAGTTCAGCACCTGCTGCGGAGAAGGTTTCGTATTGCAATTCACCAAGAGGTCCACCGTCAACTGTATAAGCAAAGTCGACATCGAAATCTTCTGCATCAAATTTGTTGGCACCAACACCGATTTCTTCATCAGGTCCAAAGCCGACACGGATTTCGCAGTGCTTAATTTCAGGATGAGCAGTCAAGTATTCGATAGCTGTCATGATTTCGGCGATACCTGATTTATCATCGGCACCGAGAAGAGTAGTTCCATCAGTAGTAACCAAGGTTTGTCCAGGATATTTCTCTAAGCTCTTGAAATCTGCAGGATCAAGTTTGAAACCAGAATTCCCAAGCTCGATAACTCCCCCATCGTAGTTTTCAATAACTTGTGGGTTAACACCTTCAGCATTAAAATCAGCCGTATCCATGTGAGAGATAAAACCAATCTTGCGAGTTAAACTTGGATCGTTAGCTGGAAGTGTACCGATAGCAAAACCGTTTGGCAAATAATAGACATTTTGCAAACCGACGCGTTTCATTTCTGGGATGAGGACATTAGTCGCAAAGTCTACTTGACTTTGAGTACTTGGTGTAGTAGTAGAATTTTCGTCTGAACGTGTGTTAACCTTAACATAAGTTAAAAAACGCTCTAGTAATGTAGGGTATTTCATCGTGACTCCTTTTTATAATTTTTTATTTACCTAAACAGAATTGGCTAAACAATTGAGTAATAAGTTCATCTGGCGCTGCATCACCTGTAATTTCTCCGAGGATTTCCCAGGTTCGAGTTAAATCAACTTGAAGCAGATCAACTGGCATGCCCAGTTCAAGACCTTCGTTAACTGCTTGTAAGCTTTCAACAGCCTTTTCGATTAATGAAATATGACGGGCGTTGGATAGATAGGTAGCATCTTGTTCGACCAAGCCTGCATTTTCAAAGAAGAGGTTGTTGATGCGTTCTTCAATCTTATCAATGTTTTGATTTTTAAGGACTGAAATACGAATGACATCATCTGGAAGTTCAGAAGTTTCAATCGCTTCTGGGAGGTCAGTTTTGTTGAGAAGAATGATTCGATTAGTATCTTTGCTAATTTCAAGAAGTTGTCGGTCTTGGGCAGTCAGAGGTTCACTAGCATTTAGGACTAGTAGAACTAAGTCAGCTTCCTTGAGGGCTTTTTTGGAGCGTTCAACACCGATCTGTTCCACGATATCATCTGTTTCACGAATACCAGCAGTATCAATCAACTTCAGTGGAACACCGTTGATATTGACGTATTCTTCAATGACATCTCGAGTAGTCCCTGCAATATCCGTTACAATGGCTTTATCTTCACGCAGGAGGTTGTTGAGGAGACTTGACTTCCCAACGTTGGGACGACCAATGATGGCTGTTGAGATTCCTTCGCGGAGGATTTTCCCACGACGGGCAGTTTTTAGGAGATTGGTCAAGAGTTGTTCAAATTCCATAGTTTTTTCGCGGACAACAGCAGTAGTGGCTTCTTCCACATCGTCATACTCAGGGTAATCGATATTAACCTCAACCTGAGCCAAGGTATTGAGAATTTCCTGACGAGTATTGTTAATGAGGTCAGATAAGGATCCATCAAGTTGTTTGACTGCTATATTCATAGCCTTGTCAGTCTTAGCACGAATGATATCCATAACAGCCTCAGCCTGAGTCAAGTCCACACGACCATTGAGGAAGGCACGTTTGGTAAATTCACCAGGTTCTGCCATGCGAGCCCCTTCACGGATAGCCAATTGCAGGATTTCATTGGTCACGGCAATCCCTCCGTGGGTGTTAATCTCGATAATATCCTCACGAGTAAAGGTCTTCGGAGACTTCATAGCTCCAACCATGACCTCGTCCATAACCTTACCAGTTATAGGGTCAACAATGTGGCCGTAGTTCAGTGTGTGGCTGGCGACCTGACTTAAGTCTTTGCCTTTAAAAATCTTTTGCGCAATGGCAAAACTGTCTGTTCCGCTCAAGCGGACAATACCAATGGCTCCTTCTCCAAGAGGTGTGGAGATTGCTGCAATGGTATCAAATTCACGTGTAATCATTTCATTTCCTTTTAACAATTTATATACAAATATCTCTTAAAATTGTAACAAAATAAAGTTTTTTATTCAACGAATGCCACTTATAAAGAAAAGCCTAAGCAGATTGCTTAAGCTTTACTTAGTGCGCATTTCCCCTTGCGGGAAGTAAGTTCCTTCAGGCATATCGTTGATGATGACATGAACAGCAGATTGAGGTGCACCAGTGTTACGAACCACAGCTTCAGTTACTTCCTTAGCTAAGGCTTTCTTTTGCTCGAGCGTGCGTCCTTCAAATAAATCGATGCGTACAAATGGCATAATAGCTTCCTCCACTAGTTTTTGATTTCTTCTATTTTACCACATTTTGCCGTTTAAAGCTTTTGGAAAATATGATATACTAGAATGTAGCAGAAAATTAGAAATGGACGTGAAATAGAAACATGGCACAGTTGTATTATCGTTATGGGACCATGAATTCAGGAAAGACCATCGAGATTCTCAAGGTAGCCTATAACTATGAGGAGCAAGGAAAGGGAGTTGTTATCATGACTTCGGCTCTGGATACAAGAGACGGTATAGGCTATGTGTCGAGTCGGATTGGCATGAAGCGACCAGCAGTTGCTATCGATGATACTACGGATATTTTTGGGTTTATTCGAGATTTACCTGAAAAGCCCTACTGTGTTTTGGTCGATGAAGCCCAGTTTTTGAAACGTCATCATGTTTACGACCTAGCGCGTGTTGTCGATGAGTTAGACATACCTGTTATGGCCTTTGGTTTGAAGAATGACTTTCGCAATGAGCTGTTCGAAGGATCTAAACATCTATTATTATTAGCAGATAAAATTGATGAGATCAAAACCATTTGTCAGTATTGTAAGAAAAAAGCGACCATGGTGTTGCGTACGCAGGACGGACTGCCTGTTTATGATGGTGAACAAATCCAGATAGGTGGGAATGAAACCTATATCTCGGTTTGCCGTAAACATTATTTTGCCCCTGAAATCAATAAGGAGAATCAATAAGAATGAATATCTATGATCAACTACAAGCTGTAGAAGACCGTTATGAAGAATTAGGAGAATTGCTGAGCGACCCTGATGTGGTCTCTGATACCAAGCGTTTCATGGAGCTTTCAAAAGAGGAAGCTTCAACTCGTGATACCGTAACCGCCTACCGCGAATACAAACAAGTCCTCCAAAACATCGTTGATGCTGAAGAGATGATTAAGGAATCAGGCGGAGATGCTGACTTGGAAGAAATGGCCAAGCAAGAACTCAAGGATGCTAAAGCAGAAAAAGAAGAGTACGAAGAAAAACTAAAAATCTTGCTCCTTCCAAAAGATCCAAACGATGATAAGAACATCATCCTTGAAATCCGTGGAGCTGCTGGTGGAGATGAGGCAGCACTTTTTGCTGGTGACCTTCTAACAATGTACCAAAAGTATGCTGAAGCCCAAGGCTGGCGCTTTGAAGTCATGGAAGCCTCAATGAACGGGGTTGGTGGTTTCAAAGAAGTGGTTGCCATGGTTTCTGGTCAGTCAGTTTATTCTAAACTCAAGTATGAGTCTGGTGCTCACCGTGTGCAACGTGTCCCTGTGACAGAAAGCCAAGGTCGTGTCCATACCTCAACAGCGACTGTCCTTGTCATGCCTGAGGTAGAAGAAGTAGAGTACGATATTGATCCAAAAGACCTTCGTGTGGACATCTACCACGCATCTGGTGCTGGTGGACAGAACGTCAATAAGGTCGCAACAGCCGTTCGTATCGTCCACTTGCCAACCAATATCAAGGTTGAAATGCAGGAAGAACGTACCCAGCAGAAAAACCGTGAGAAGGCCATGAAGATCATTCGTGCGCGTGTGGCAGACCACTTTGCTCAGATTGCTCAAGATGAGCAAGATGCTGAGCGTAAGTCTACTATCGGTACTGGTGACCGTTCAGAACGGATTCGTACTTATAACTTCCCACAAAACCGTGTAACAGACCACCGTATTGGCTTAACTCTCCAAAAACTAGATACCATCTTGTCTGGAAAATTGGATGAAGTTGTAGATGCCTTGGTTCTTTACGACCAAACACAAAAATTGGAAGAATTAAACAAATAATGAAATTAGCTCAAATTTTTAAAGATTTTGAGGAAAAGTTAATAGTACAAGGAGAGGAAGCAGAAAGCCTCTCCTTTGTCTATCGTAGCCTAAAAAATCTATCTTTTACAGACTTCATCTTTACTCTTCAGCAAGAAGTAACAGAGGAAGAGAAGCAATTTGTGGAGGAAATTTACCAGAAATTAGCAGTACATATACCTGCCCAGTACATTATTGGTCATGCTGATTTTTTTGGGATGAAGTTAAAAGTAGATGAGCGAGTTTTGATTCCTCGTCCAGAGACAGAAGAGCTAGTAGACCTCATCTTGACTGAAAATCCTGAGAAAAATCTCAAAGTACTAGATATCGGAACAGGAAGCGGTGCAATAGCCCTTGCTTTAGCTAAAAATAGACCGGATTGGTCGGTCACAGCTGCGGACATTTCACAGGATGCTTTAGACTTATCGTTGGAGAATGCTAACGCTCAAAATCTAAATCTCTCTTTTATCAAATCTGACTGTTTCTCTGAAATTTCTTCAAAATATGATATAATTGTATCCAATCCACCATACATTTCTCGAGCAGATGAGGTAGAAGTTGGCTTGAATGTTTTGCATTCAGAACCACATTTGGCACTTTTTGCTGACGAGGATGGCCTAGCTATCTACCGTAGAATTGCGGAAGACTCCAAGGACTATCTAAATGATGGTGGTAAGATTTATCTTGAAATTGGCTACAAACAAGGTCAAAGTGTGCCCGCTCTCTTTATGGAAAATCTTCCAGAGAAACGAGTTCGAACACTTAAAGACCAATTTGGCCAAGATAGGATGGTAGTCATTGATGATGGAGAAAATTAAGCAAGAGTTGGAAAAAGGTGGAGCTGTAGTTTTGCCGACCGAAACAGTTTATGGTCTCTTTGCAAAAGCGCTAGATAAAAAAGCTGTTGATCATGTCTACCAGCTTAAACGTCGTCCAAGAGACAAGGCACTTAATCTCAATGTCGCTCATCTAGACGATATCTTGAACTTTTCTAAGAATCAGCCACCTTATTTACAAAAACTTGTTGATAGTTTTCTTCCTGGTCCATTGACCATTATCCTAGAAGCTAATGACAAGGTCCCTTACTGGGTCAATTCAGACTTGACGACTGTTGGATTTCGCATGCCCAGTCACCCTATAACTCTAGAATTGATTCGTGAGTTTGGTCCCTTAATCGGCCCGTCTGCAAATATTTCCGGACATACAAGTGGTGTTAGCTTTGAAGAGATTTTAAAAGACTTGGACCAAGAGGTTCTTGGTTTAGAAGATGATACTTTTTTAACAGGTCAAGATTCGACTATTTTAGACTTATCTGGCGGAAAGGTTAAGATTCTACGCCAAGGTTCGATAACTCGAGAAGATATCCTTGCCAAGATACCTGAAATTCCTTTTGAGGAGGTATGACATGCTACGTGCTTTGAAAGCAACAGATGTTGCATCGATTCATGAGATTAACAAAGATGCTTTAGGTTATGATTTTAGCCCTGAGGAAACGGCTAGTCAACTAGCAAAATTATCCCAAGACTCACATCATTTCCTACTGGGGTTTGAGGAACCAACCAGCCATGACATACTTGGGTATGTACATGCTGAGGTTTATGAATCCCTTTATTCAAAACCAGGTTTTAACATCCTAGCTTTAGCTGTTTTGCCTCAAACACAAGGTAAAGGAATCGGTAAAACTTTGCTTGAAGGATTAGAACAGGAAGCAGAAAAACGTGGCTACAAGTTTATACGTTTAAACTCTGCAGACCATCGTATAGGTGCGCATGCTTTTTACGAAAAAGTTGGTTATACCTGTGATAAAATGCAGAAACGGTTTATTAAATTACTAAAAGGAGAAGACCTATGATTTTTGACAAAGATGATTTTAAAACATATGACGCAGAACTTTGGAATGCCATTGCCAAAGAAGAGGAACGCCAACAAAACAATATTGAATTAATCGCTTCAGAGAACGTTGTATCTAAGGCTGTAATGGCAGCGCAAGGTTCCATCTTGACTAATAAATATGCCGAAGGTTATCCAGGACGTCGTTACTATGGTGGTACTGATGTAGTAGATATTATCGAAACTCTAGCTATCGAACGTGCGAAGGAGATTTTTGGAGCAAAGTTTGCTAATGTACAACCCCACTCAGGAAGTCAAGCCAACTGTGCAGCATACATGGCTTTGATTGAGCCAGGTGATACAGTTATGGGAATGGATTTGGCTGCAGGTGGTCATTTGACTCACGGGGCTCCTGTAAGCTTCTCAGGTCAAACCTACAACTTTGTTTCATACAGCGTTGATCCGGAGACAGAGCTATTGGACTTTGACGCCATCTTGAAACAAGCTCAAGAAGTGCAACCAAAACTTATCGTAGCTGGTGCCTCAGCCTATTCTCACATTATTGATTTCTCTAAATTCCGTGAAATTGCTGATGCTGTGGGCGCAAAACTCATGGTCGATATGGCTCACATTGCTGGCTTGGTTGCAGCCGGTCTTCATCCAAATCCAGTTCCATACGCACATATCACAACGACAACAACTCACAAAACTCTTCGTGGACCACGTGGTGGGTTGATTTTGACGAACGACGAAGATCTTGCTAAGAAAATCAATTCCGCTATTTTCCCAGGTATCCAAGGTGGACCATTAGAGCATGTTGTTGCTGCTAAGGCTGTAGCCTTTAAAGAAGTATTGGATCCAGCCTTTAAAGAATATGCTGCTAATGTTATCAAGAACAGCAAGGCCATGGCAGATGTCTTCTTGCAAGATTCTGATTTCCGTATTATGTCTGGTGGTACTGAAAACCACCTCTTCCTTGTTGATGTAACCAAGGTTGTAGAAAGTGGA
>CAKPXD010000018.1 GCA_934201655.1 uncultured Streptococcus sp.
GGGTTGTGTAACTCTACCTGATACTACTCATATTACTTCATTAACACATGATGGAGTTGAAATCTATCAAGGGCTTCTGGGTAACCTCTACCGCTTTTTAAGGACTTACCACGAAACGAAGATAAACTAAGATTTTTTCTTAGTTTTTTTCGTTATTGTTGCAATTTTCACAAGCTTTCTATAAAATAGTAGATAGAAAGGTTGTGATTTTGTGAAAGAAAAACAGTCTGCTATTCCTAAAGCAACAGCAAAGAGACTTTCTCTCTATTACCGTATTTTTAAAAGATTTAATGCCGAGAAAATTGAAAGAGCTAATTCCAAACAAATTGCAGAGGCGATTGGAATTGATTCTGCCACAGTTCGTCGTGACTTCTCCTACTTTGGGGAACTCGGTAGACGTGGATTTGGTTATGATGTCAAAAAGCTCATGACTTTTTTTGCTGATCTTTTAAATGATAATTCTATTACCAATGTTATGCTTGTAGGTATTGGAAATATGGGGCATGCCCTTCTCCACTATCGTTTTCATGAGCGCAATAAGATGAAAATCATTATGGCATTTGATCTAGATGATCATCCAGAGGTCGGCACTCGAACTCCTGATGGTGTTCCAATCTATGGAATCTCTCAAATTAATGAAAAAATTAAGGATAGTGATGTGAAAACAGCTATTCTTACTGTCCCTAGTGTTAAATCACAAGAGGTTGCTGAACTTTTGGTCGATGCTGGTATCAAAGGTATTCTCAGTTTTTCTCCTGTTCACCTACATCTTCCTAAAGACGTAGTTGTTCAGTATGTCGATCTTACAAGCGAACTTCAAACTCTCCTCTATTTCATGCGTAAAGAGGATTAGAAAGTGAAAGTATTTATGAAGAAACCAGTTATTGGGATTACAGGAAATGAAAAAACTCATCCAGATGATGATCTTATGATGAGTTATGCTGCAAAAGGCTTTATAGAAGGTGTTAAAGAATCCGGAGGAATTCCCATTATCCTACCAATTGGTGATGAAGAAATGGCTAGTTACTACATTAGCCTAATTGATAAATTGATCCTAACTGGTGGGCAAAATGTAGACCCAAAATTCTATGGTGAACCTAAAGCTATCGAAAGCGATGACTACCATCTTCAAAGAGACATTTTTGAACTAGAGCTCATCAAAGAGGCCATCAAACAAAAGAAACCTATTTTCTCTGTCTGTCGTGGAACACAACTCTTTAATGTCGCTATGGGTGGAACTCTTTATCAAGATATCGAACATCATTGGCAGGACACTTCTGCTGAGTATACAACTCAGAGACTTGTTACTGAGCCAGATACTATTCTTCGAGAAATCTATGGGGAAATTTCTCATATCAACTCTTTCCACCATCAAAGTATTAAGGACCTAGCTCCGAATCTAAAAGTTGTAGCTCATGATCCTAAAGATGGTATTATCGAGGCTGTTACAACTACAGACGGTTTCCCTTATCTTGGTGTTCAATGGCATCCCGAATTTCTTTTTGAAAATCGTCCCAAAGATAAAACACTTTTCGACTATGTCGTCAATGAATTGTAAAACCTGTATTATATACAGGTTTTTTATATCATATCTGTCTTCTCACGATAACTAAAATAGTCGGAGTGTGAGACGATTAGATGGTCTAGTAAGACCAAACCCATTAACTCACAGGCTTCTTTAACAAGCTTGGTAACATGATCATCATTGGGGCTAGGAACTACTGCTCCTGATGGGTGATTGTGAACCAGAATCACAGATGTTGCCATATGCTTTAAGGCATAGTGGAGAATCTCCCGTGGTTCAGCAATGCTTCGTGTAGCTGAACCGATAAAAATAGTTTGCTGGTGAATGATTTGATTTTGAGTATTCAGATAGAGCGCCACTAGGTGCTCTTGTTTTTTATCTCCAAGCTCAGACTGCATCTTTTTAGCTAATTTACGACTGCTAAGAATACTCTCCATTTCCACTGTTTCCCTTTTATGGATACGGTAGCCTAATTCAATAACGGCTTGTAATTCGATAGCCTTTACACGTCCAATACCCGATAGAGTCTGCAGTTCCTGTAGACTCATTTTTTTTAGGTCAGTTAAACATGTCAGCTGATTTAAGACCTTCTGTGCTATTTCAAAAACATTGGCCTGTTTTGTGCCTGTCCTTAGTAATATTGCCAATAATTCTTGGTTGCTGAGTGCTTCTACTCCTTCTCTAACTAGTCTCTCTCTTGGTAAAAGCGAATCTTCTTGAAATGAAATACTATACATAAAAATCCTCCTCACTTTATTATTCGTGAGAAGGATGCTTAATTTGATAAAAACTAGTTATTTTTAGATTTTTTCAAGTGCTAGTCGTAAATCTTCAATCAAATCATCGACATTTTCTAGTCCAATTGATAGACGGATTTGATTTTTAGTTACTCCTGCTGCTTCTAGATCAGAGTCAGACAATTGAGCATGCGTTGTAGTTGCCGGATGAACTACTAATGATTTGGCATCTGCTACGTTTGCAAGGTTTGAAAATATTTCTAAGCTATCAATCACTTTACGTGCTTCTGCTTCTCCACCCTTAACGTGGAAGGTAAAGATTGAACCAACACCTTTTGGTAAATATTTCTCCGCCAAGGCGTGGTAAGGGCTATCAGCTAATTTTGGATAATTAACTTTTTCAACTTTTGGATGGTTCACAAGGAAATCAACGATTTTCTCAGCGTTTTGCACATGGCGTTCAACACGGAGAGATAGTGTTTCAAGACCTTGTAGAAGCAAGAATGAGTTAAATGGTGAAAGGGCGGCTCCCAAATCGCGAAGCAATTGCACGCGAGCAGCAACGATAAAGGCTGCAGCACCTACATCTCGAGTATAGCTCAAATTATGGTAGCTTGGATCTTCATTTACGAATTGAGGGAATTTCCCTGAAGCAGCCCAGTCAAACTTACCGCTATCAACAATGACACCGCCGATTGTTGTACCGTGACCTCCAATAAACTTAGTAGCCGAGTGAACCGAGATATCTACACCGTGTGAAAAGACATTGATAAGATAAGGCGTTGCAAAGGTATTGTCTGAAACCAAAGGAATCTGATGTTTATGAGCAATTTCAGCTATTTTTTCAATATCAGGAATGTTGATAACTGGATTACCCAAAGTTTCAATCAAAACAAGTTTTGTATTATCTTTAATCGCTGCCTCTACTTCTTCTAGATTATCAATATCAACAAAAGTTGTGGTGATTCCGTAACGAGGAAGGGTTTCTTTCAAGAGGTTAAAGGTACCACCGTAGATAGTTGAAGCTGTAACCACATGATCACCTGCATGAGCAAGTCCAAGGATAGTATAAGTAAGAGCTGCCATTCCAGAAGCTGTGGCAAGCGCACCTACTCCGCTTTCTAGTGCTGCAATACGTTCTTCAAAGGCTGAAGTTGTTGGATTGGTAATACGAGTATAGATATTTCCAGCTTTTTGAAGGGCAAAAAGGTCTGCACCCTCCTGTGTATCTTCAAATACAAAAGATGTTGTTTGATAAATAGGGACAGCACGAGACTTGGTAGTAGCATCTACCACTTGTCCTGCATGCAATTGTAGGGTTTCAAATTTAAATTCACGAGTCATCATCAGACCTCCAAAGATTTCATTACATTAATTGTATCATCTATGGCAGTCAGTTACAAATACAACTTTGTTATATATTAGCATAAGCAACAGCTATGGCATATATTAGAATTGAAAAACTTTTTTCAGATAGTTTAAAAAGTTTGTATTAGCTTCTCCCATACTTTATAATGAATATAAAGGAGAAGAATATGTCAAAAATTACACATGAAATTGATACAAACTTCGCTGGTCGTTTAAATATTCTACGTGCTGGTGTGCTCGGAGCCAACGACGGGATCATTTCCATCGCTGGAGTTGTTATCGGGGTTGCAAGTGCAACCAGTAATATCTGGATAATCTTTCTTTCAGGTTTGGCTGCCATCTTAGCAGGTGCCTTCTCTATGGCTGGAGGTGAATATGTTTCAGTATCCACTCAAAAAGACACTGAGGAAGCCGCTGTAGCTCGTGAGCAATTACTTTTGGATAAGGATATCGAGGCCGCAAAGAAATCTCTCTATGTTGCTTATCTTCAAAATGGTGAGTGTGAAACTTCAGCTCAACTTTTAGTCAATAAAGCTTTTCTTAAAAATCCACTTAAAGCCTTAGTTGAGGAAAAATACGGAATTGAGTATGAAGAGTTTACCAATCCTTGGCATGCTGCAGCATCTAGCTTTATCGCTTTTGTTCTTGGTAGTTTACCTCCAATGCTTTCCATTACGATTTTTCCAAATGACTATCGAATTCCTGCTACTGTTTTTATCGTTGCGATTTCTCTATTGATTACAGGTTATACCAGTGCCAAACTCGGAAAAGCCCCAACTAAAACAGCTATGATTCGTAACCTTTGTATCGGTCTTTTGACCATGGGAGTGACCTATCTATTGGGTCAGTTGTTTAGTATTTAAAAAAGATACCGTATGGTATCTTTTTTTATTATCCAAACATAAACAATTAAGTAAAACTACCAAAACCAACCTTTATCATCATCGATTGGTTCAGCCTCTTTAATCTTACGTGGGCCTGTTCCGTACATTTCTGCTTCGATATCTTCCTTTGTTGGCAAGATTGAGGCCAGGATGATGTAGATGATGATTCCAAGTCCAAAGTTTGCGATTGTAAAGATAGCAAAGATGAAGCGCACAAGAGTAACATCAAGGTCCCATTTATCAGAGAGTCCAGCAAGTACTCCTGATATCATACGATTTCGTCTCATTTTGTAAAAATTTTTATTCATAGTTTGTACCTCTTTCGGTATTCTTGAAATAAGTATAACATGAAATAAAAACTGCTTGCATCAGTCCTTAGGCGGATTTTGTAAAATGAGTTTGCCACGACAGAGACCACAACGATAGCGTTTGGTATCAATTCGTCGCTTTCGTTGATAGGTTTGGTGACAAGTCTGACAAGTATAGACTAGTACTGGTGTTTGACTAACACTTGGTAAGGGAGGAACAAAGCGGAGCCCGTCTACTTCTTTTAACAGTTTCTTAAAGGCTACATCTTTATGTTTATACCCTTTGCCCTCATAGTATAGATGATAATGACAGAGTTCGTGACGGACAATTTTCCGAAAAACCTCTAAACCAAGTTCTTGATAGACTTTGGGATTAAAATCCAAATGCCCATCCTTTGGAAAGAATCGCCCACCTGTCGACCGCAGACGAGTATTCCATTGAGCTTGATGATTGAATGGTTTCCCAAAGTCTTCTAAAGAGACTTGTTTAACGTAATCAGTTAGATTCATCTGGTGCAAGGAGCGACAGATTTACTTTTTCGCGTTGGACATCAATCTTCTTCACCCAAACAGTTACCAAATCACCAACTGAAACGACTTGACTCGGATGTTTGATGAATTTCTTGCTCATGTGAGAGATATGAATCAGGCCATCCTCGTGAATACCAATGTCAACAAAGGCACCGAAGTCAACGACATTACGAACAACGCCCTCAAGCTTCTGACCAACTTTCAAATCTTTGATATCCAAGACATCCTGACGAAGAACTGGAGCATCAAAAGAATCACGGAAATCACGTCCTGGTTTTAAAAGATCTGCAATAATATCTTTAAGAGTTTCTTGACCGAGGTCTAATTCTTGGGCCATTTCCTTGATTGAAATAGATTTGAGTTTGGCTTGTGCTTCTTCATTTAGGTCTTTAATGTCCAAACGTTTGAAGAGGTCCTTAACAGCAGCATAGTTTTCTGGGTGAACACCTGTGTTATCAAGGATATTGCTACTTTCAGGGATACGAAGGAAACCTGCAGCCTGTTCAAACGCTTTAGCACCTAAACGAGGAACTTTCTTAATTTGAGCGCGTGAAGTGATTTTACCTTCTTCTTCACGATACTTAACGATATTTTCAGAGATAGTTTTGTTAAGTCCTGCAACGTGTGAAAGTAGTGCTGGACTAGCCGTATTGATATTAACACCGACTTGGTTAACGACTGTATCAACAACAAAGTCAAGACTCTCAGATAGTTTTTTCTGACTAACATCGTGCTGATATTGACCGACACCGATGGATTTTGGATCGATTTTAACTAACTCAGCAAGTGGGTCTTGCAAGCGACGAGCAATAGAAATAGCAGAACGTTTCTCAACGGTTAACTCTGGAAACTCTTGACGAGCTAGTTCACTAGCTGAGTAGACAGATGCCCCACTCTCATTGACAATGACATAGCTGACTTCTGGAAAATCCTTCAGAACTTCCGCCACGAAGGCTTCGCTCTCACGGCTAGCAGTTCCATTTCCGATAGCAATAATTTCAACACCATATTGGCCAATCAAATCTGCCAAATCTCTCTTTGCTTCTTCAATCTGGCGAGCTGAAGCTGGTTTGACTGGATAAATGACTTGCGTCGTCAACATCTTCCCAGTAGCATCAACGACTGCTAGTTTGGCACCTGTACGAAAGGCTGGGTCAAATCCAAGTACCACGCGCCCTTTAAGAGGTGCAACAAGGAGAAGATTTCGAAGGTTCTCTGAGAAGAGTTGAATAGCTCCTTCTTCAGCCCTCTCTGTTAGTTCGGTACGAATTCGACGCTCAATAGCAGGCAAGACCTTCTTCTTCACAGACTGCTGAATAACTTCGTCAATATAAGCATTCCTAACTTTAAAACGAGCAGCAAAGAAAGATAGAATACGATCAGTCGCATGCTCAAAGCCGATTTTCAAAATGCCTAGCTTCTCACCACGATTAAGGGCAAGTGTACGGTAGCCTTGCATGTTTGCAACTGTCTCTGAGAAGTCATAATAGATCTGAAAGACATGTTTTTCATCAAGACTCTCATCTTTGACTTGAGAAGTAATCTTAGAACGTTTAAGTACCTCTTGATAGGTCATTGAACGTAAAGTAACATCCTCAGAAAGAGCTTCTACTAAGATATCTACTGCCCCAGCCAAAGCCTCTTGAGGAGTCTCGAAACCTTCACAGATAAATGCTTCTGCTTCTTTTTCTAGGTCAGAAACATTTTGTAAAATTAAACGAGCAAGAGGAAAAAGTCCAGCCTCACGAGCAATCGTTGCCTTAGTCCGACGTTTCTCTTTATAAGGAAGATAGAGTTCTTCTACATCTGCGAGTTTTTCAGTTGCTAGAATTGCTTCTTCCAATTCCTTAGTTAGCTTGCCTTGCTCTTTGATTTTTGCTAAGACTGCTTCCTTACGATCATTTAGAGCAGTTAAACTCTTATCGAGGTCGATAATAGCCTTAATGGCTACTTCATCTAGACTTCCTGTCATATCTTTCCGATAACGTGCGATAAAGGGGATAGTTGCTCCCTCTGCTGTCAAAGACAAGACAGTATCAATCTGCTTTAAAGTTACACCCAAATCTTGGGAAATTTTTTCATATTTTTTATCCATGAAACTATTATACCATAAGCACGAAAGCTTGTTTTCATTAATTTGTTGCTTTCATTCAACTTTATAAAGATAAAAGCCATGTTTATTTTAAAATCCAACTATTTCTTAGAAATAATAGTATAATAGTGTTAACTAAAAGAATCGAGGTATGCCTTATGGCTGTTAAATTTACAAAAACTGATGACTTAGATAAGATGTTTGAAGAATTCGCTAAACTACCTGACTTGAAGCAAGTAACATTTCCAGATGACAAAGAAAAGAAAGATAAGGCAGAAAAGAAAAAATAGATGGCACTCTTTCAAAGTTTACCTTCTAATGTGCTACAAGCTGGCGCCATTTTTCTTTCAATTATCATTGAAGCTTTACCCTTTGTCTTAATTGGTAGTATCATCTCTGGTGCCATTGAAGTCTATGTCACACCTGAGAAGGTTTATACATTTCTCCCTAAAAATCGATTGGGGAGAATCTTTTTTGGTAGCTTCATCGGTTTTCTCTTTCCCTCTTGTGAGTGTGGAATCGTTCCGATCATCAACCGCTTTTTAGAAAAGAAGGTTCCTAGCTATACAGCGGTACCTTTTCTAGTAACGGCTCCTATCATCAATCCTATCGTACTTTTTGCGACTTATTCAGCCTTTGGCAATTCAATTCAAATGGTTTTCCTAAGAGCTTTGGGCGCGATTCTAGTTGCTACTATATTGGGTATCTTTCTTGGTTTTGTATGGCAGGAACCTATCCAAAAAGAAAATAGATTTGCTTGCCATGAGCATGATTTTTCTCACTTGACTAAAAGTCAAAAACTGCTTCAGGTCTTTATCCAAGCTATTGATGAATTCTTTGATATGGGACGTTATTTGGTCTTTGGCTGTCTTTTTGCAAGTATAGTCCAAGTCTATGTTCCAACTCGTATCCTGACATCCATCAGTGCAACACCACTGCTCGCTATTGTTCTTCTGATGGTCTTGTCCTTTCTTCTATCACTCTGTAGTGAAGCGGATGCCTTTATTGGCTCTTCGCTTCTCTCTAGTTTTGGCTTTGCTCCAGTGCTTGCCTTTCTGGTTATCGGTCCCATGCTTGATGTCAAGAACCTCCTCATGATGAAGAATTATCTCAAAACTCGCTTTATTTGGCCATTCATGACAATTGTAACTCTTGTTGTTCTTGTCTATTCTTATCTAGTCGGGGTGATGCTATGATTCGATTTTTTATCTTATTTGGCTATTTTATCTTAACCCTTTATCTGCATTTATCAGGTAAGCTCAATCAGTATATAAACCTCCACTACTCTTATCTGGCTTATATCAGCATGGTTTTGTCATTGTTACTAGCCATCGTTCAAGCCTATATTTGCTTCAAGCGTTTGAAAGAACATAGTCACTTACATAGTTTTTCAGCCAAGCTTGCTAGTTTTGTCCTCTTAAGTTTACCCTTGTTAGTTGGATTTACCTTTCCAACTGTCACTCTGGATTCACAAACAGTATCGGCAAAAGGATATTATTTCCCTTTGTCGGAAGGAACTGACAAGGCAATCCAAGCAAGTGAAGGAACGAGCAGTCAGTTTCTTAAGCCGGATACCAGTCGCTTTTATTCACAAGCAGCTCATGAAAATATTATTCGGAAGAGTGCTGATAAATACTTAGCTCAATCTAGTATAGTTATCAATGATGAAAATTACCTGGAGGTCATGGAGGCTATCTATGATTATCCAAATGAATTTGAAGGCAAGGAAATAGAGTTTACTGGTTTTGTCTACAACGATCCAAATCATACCAATAGTCAATTTGTTTTTCGCTTTGGTATTATGCACTGTATCGCTGATTCAGGAGTTTTTGGCCTTTTGACCACTGGAAACATTAATCACTACGAAAATAACACCTGGGTGAAAGTCAAAGGTAAGATTAGCAATCACTATCACAAAGAACTCAACCAAGTCCTCCCAACCCTTGAAGTCCAGTCCTTTATCAAAGTAGACAAACCAGAGAATCCTTATGTTTACAAAGAATTCTAAAAAGTAGCCTGAGGGGGCTACTTTTTCTTGTTTAGTAAGTTTTTAACTTCTCGGGCTCCGACCTGATCGCCAGCTTTTTAAAGAGCTTGATATGCCCCATAAATTGAGAAGGCTGTAATCCTTGCAAGTTTCTAACGAGAAAGTTTCTGAGACTAATTTCTTGGCCTCTTCAATCTTCCCCTCAAACAATAATTCCCAGGCTTGATTCATGCTTATTCTCCTCTAGCTTATGTTGTATAGAAATCAATCGACAAATCACTATCAGACTCGTATTTTTTCCAGGCTATACTGAAGCCATAATAGTCTTCAAATTCTGGATGCCAGTCATAATAAAGTGGGATACGGCTAAATTTTCTTGCAACTACTTCATCTTCAAATTCTGGGGACTCTCCTGCAGTAATTCCAAATTGAAGGCCATTCATTTCCCAGGTGTTTCCCCAAACATTTTCGTCTGATAGAACATCAATCCAACGAGAGGCATCAATATCAAAATCTGCACATAATTCAAGTTCTAACAATTTTCTGTAGTTTACCTTGGCAGGCTTTATATAAAAAGCTCCATCAACCTGATACTTTTTATCTTGTACTTGAATTTGTGTGACTTTCATCGGAATTGGAACTCTATTTAACTCCAACCAAAAATAGCCCAGAGGAGTTTTGATTGCATGGTAAATTTGTTTAGACTCTATTTTTACTTTTTTCGAGCAAGCATTTAGAATTCTTCCATGCTCAAGTATATTTTTACAAACTATTTTTGAAGTCTTGGAATCAAAAATAGAATACCTACGGATGACCCTTTTTAACTTTTCAACGGGATAAGTGATATCTCTTGGGTAAGCGTGATATTTCTGGACTACCAGAGCTATTTTTTCAATATTTTCCTTCCCAGTTGGTACAATTACACCATGTCCAACATAAATACTTGGATCATCACAGATATAAGTATAACCATTTCCACCTTCCTGAAACTCAACGACTACAAGATTCAACTCCTGATCAGGATCAAAAAGTGGTTCAGCTTTTGCACTGGTCTGGCGCTCATAAAAAGTGAAACAATCTTTATTATCCTCTTCACCAAAGACCATAAAACTACCACAATTTGGGCACTTCCACATATAGAAGGAAGCCTCTGAAATGTCTTCATAGGAAATTCTATCATCTTCGTCAGTATTGTTAAAAATATCTTCAAGCAACTCATCCGAATAAACCGAATAAGCATTTGGATCAGGTGCTTGGTGGTTGTTCATTGCTTGACCACATCTACAAGTCCATTTTCCCATAATTAACCTCAGTCACGACTTAATTCTTCAAGGAAAAATTGATTGAGAGCTTTCCAGTCTTTCTTTTCCTCTGTAACACTTTGGACGTAGTCATCCAGCTCTTGGATATTTTTGATAATGAAGTCCTGAATTGGCTCTATCGGCTCAATTTCCATTCCTTCAGGTCCCTTTACCTTTATTTCAAGCAATTTAGACACATGCTCTTTCATTTCATCAGGGATTAGTTCTTTTACCAAATCATCAAACAAAATCGGTGGAACAGAATGATATTTTTCAATCCAACGACAAGCTAAAATAGGACGAAGTGCATAGAAATACTTTTTAGGTTTGACCTTATCTCCTGAAAGATGCTTATTCATTTGAGTTCTAGCAGTATTCAAGTAATGGTGGAGCATCTTTTTCTCGGAAAAATACTGACTAACAAGCGGACGGATACGGTCAATAAAGCCTTCGTCTTGCTGGTAAACGATTGGCGACTGTAACCACTCAAAGAGGGTTGGATTTGACTTATAAAGCAACTTTAAAGCCTTGTCCAAATCCCAACCACTCACATCCCATGTATCGTCAATTGGTAGTTCGATGACATCTCGATGATCGTTCAAGCTTAGATAAAAATCTTGCTTGTGCTTGTATACAAAACGTACATCAAAATCACTATCCGGAGACTCGAAGCCCCAAGCTCGACTGCCAGACTCAATTGCCCACAAAACAGTAACATCATAATCACGCTCAATTTCTGCTAGTTTTTCAGGTACTAGCACATTCATTTCTTCTTGTGTTTGCATGATGATTCTCTTTCTTATTAACTTCTTATACCCTATTTTATCAGATTTCTAATACTTTATCAAAAATTAATATAGTATATAAAGAAAAAGCCTCCAAGAGGCTTTTTCTCATCTGACAATATCTTTATACATGTCTGGTCTTCTATCTCTAAAGAGACCCCAGTTAAGTCGCTCATTTGCTCCCTTGTCAAGGTCATAAGTGGTTAAGAGGATTGCTTCATCTTGTCGTTCGGCTTGACTTAAAATAGCTCCTGTTTCGTCGGTCATAAAGGATGAACCGTAGAAGTTAAGACTGGAACTTTGTCCTCCATTTTCTTCACAAGGAGTGACTTCTTCCAAACCATAACGATTAGCTGCGATAACTGGCACAATATTTGCTGCTGCATGTCCCTGCATGGTACGTTGCCAATGACCACAACTATCTGTATCCAAAATAGGCTCTGAACCAATAGCTGTTGGATAAAAGAGTAATTCTGCACCATTTAACGCAAGACAACGGGCAGTTTCAGGGAACCATTGATCCCAACAGATCCCGATACCAATCTTAGCATAGCGAGTGTCCCAGACCTTGAATCCGGTATTTCCAGGAGTAAAGAAGAATTTCTCCTGATAATAATGGTCATCAGGAATGTGAGTCTTCCGATAAACGCCCAGCACTTCTCCATCCGCATCAATGACAGCAATGGAATTGTATAACACATTACCATCTTTTTCATAGAAACTGATCGGTAAAACGACCTTTAGTTCCTTGGCAATCACTTTAAAATGCTGAATAGCCGTATTTTCTGTAACCGACTGGGCATACTGGTAGTAGTCATACTGACGCTCCTGACAGAAATAGGGACGTTCAAATAATTCAGGCAAGAGAATAATTTGGGCTCCTTGCTCAGCAGCTTGTCGAACTAAACGTTCAGCTGTTTGGATATTGGTTTCCACATCCTTAGCGCATTGCATCTGAATAGCTGCAACCGTTACATTTCTCATCTTTTTCTCCTATTCTGGAATTTGTTGGGTAATACAGTGGATATTTCCACCACCTAATAGAATATCTCTTGCAGGAATTCCGACAACATCACGGTCTGGAAAACACTGGCTCAGAATATCCAAGGCCACTTGGTCGTTTTCATCCTGAAATTGTGGCACCAATACAGACTTATTAGCAATGTAAAAATTCACATAGGAAGCTGCTAGTCTTTCACCTGCATAACGCTCCTCTTCGCCTTCTTCATAAGTATAGCCCGGCAAATCCTCCTCTGTAACTACTTGATGAATAGCTGGGATTGGGAGTTTATGAATAGTGAAACTCCGGCCTTTTGCATCAGTTTCCTTCTCTAAAAGAGCTAGATCTGCTGCAGACATGGCATACTGAGGATCTTCTTGGTCGTCCGTCCAAGCTAAAACAATCTCTGCAGGACCAACAAAGGCTGCAACATTATCGACGTGTTCATTTGTCTCATCTTGATAAATACCGTAAGGCAACCAAATGATCTTTTCGGCACCGAGGCTCTCTAGTAAGATATTTTCAATCTCCTCTTTAGTCAGGAGAGGATTACGACCAGGACTGAGCAAGCAACTTTCTGTGACAAGAATCGTTCCTTGACCGTCACTATGAATAGCTCCGCCTTCCAGTACAAATGGTTTGGCATCGTAAACAGGTATATCTAAGACTTCTGCAAAACGACTGGCTACTTGGTCATCTGCTTCATAGTCTTGGTAAAGACCGTCAACAGCACCACCCCAGGCATTGAAAGACCAATCTACCGCTAACTTTTCCCTTTGATCATTGAGGAGAATAGTTGGACCAGTATCACGTGCCCAGGCATCATTTGTCTGAATATCTAGATAAACAACATTGTCTCCAAGATAGGATTGTGCTTCAGATAGATAGTCCTGCTCCACCAAAAGGTAGACTGTTTCCCCCTGAGCAATCGTTTTGATAATCTGGCTAAAGGCTTTTTTTGCAGCCTTTCCTTGAAAAGGCCAAGAACCTGGTCGAGTAGGCCATATCATGAGAGTCCCATGATGGGGTTCATACTCTGCTGGCATGCGATAACCTAATTTCTTTGGACTTTCCATTATGATAATCTCTCCTTAAAGTCTTGGTAACCAAAGGCCTTGACTAGACTGCATTCACCCTCTTTATCCATTAGATACAAACTTGGAAGTCCAATCCCGTTAAAGGTATTATTTTTGACAAAGGAGTAGATTGCCATATCCTCGAAGTACAATCTATCTCCAATCTCAACTGGATTTTCAAAGCTATAGTCACCAATGATATCACCTGTTAGGCAAGTATTTGAAGAGAGTCTATAAGTATAAGTTTTTTCTTGCGCTTCAAAACCGTCTCTCAATGGTGGGCGATAGGGCATTTCAAGGACATCTGGCATATGACAACTTGCTGAAGCATCTAACACCAAGGTCTCAATCCCGTTTTCAACAATATCCAAGACTTCTGTCGCTAGATAGCCCGCATTAAGGGCAATGGCTTCACCTGGTTCGATATAGACATCAAGGTCATAGGTTTCACGAATACGTTTAATCTCAGAAATCAATAAATCCACATCGTAGTCATCTCTTGTAATGTGATGTCCACCGCCCATATTGAGCCATTTAACGTGATGTAAATAGGTACCAAATTGTTCTTCTACTGCTTTCAAGGTTGTCGCTAAATCATCTGCCCCTTGCTCACAAAGGGTATGGAAATGAAGTCCATCCACCAAGTCCAGCAAATCACTTGGTATCTTATCCAAAGTTACTCCAAAACGAGAGCCAGGAGCACAAGGGTCATAGAGCGCGTGATCTCCCTGAGTAGAACACTGAGGATTGAGGCGCAAACCGACACTAATACCAGCCTCACGACAAATTTGACCGTATTTTCGTAGTTGTCTCTCCGAATTAAAAACAATGTGATCAGATATTTGAAGCAACTCTTCCATGTGTGATTCCTTGAAAGCAGGCGCAAAGACATGGACTTCTCCAGGGAATTCTTCTCTAGCCAGCATAGCTTCATAGAGTCCACTGGCCGTTGTACCAGAGAGATACTTACTAATCAAGGGATAGGTTTTATAGAGGGAATAGGCTTTCTGAGCGAGCAACACCTTACAGCCTGCCTTTTCTTGAACCTCTTGTAGAATGCGGCAATTCTCTTCTAATTTTCCTAAGTCAATGATATAAGAAGGTGTTGGTACTTGTTCTAATTTCATCAGTCCACCATTTGTGGATTTTCAACCACAACCCATGGCAAGCCGTATTTGTTCAAAGCTTCCATGAATGGATCTGGATCCAACTCTTCGAGATTATAAACTCCTGGTTGTTTCCAAGTACCATCCATCACTAATTTTGTCCCAATCATGGCTGGAACACCTGTTGTGTAAGAAATTGCCTGTGAACCAACTTCTGCGTAGCATTCCTGGTGGTCACAAACATTGTAGATGTAAATGGTCTTTTCAACACCATCTTTGACACCTGTAAAGATACATCCGATATTGGTTTTACCAACTGTGCGTGGACCAAGGCTTGCAGGGTCTGGAAGTAAGGCT